>NZ_JANRHO010000020.1:0-1076 GCF_024733715.1 Thermophilibacter sp. ET337
TGTTGTGTGCCATAACGTTGTTGACGCCGACTATGCGTGACATGGGCGGCAGGCCCCCGCACGCGCTGTGCGGACGCTCCCAATTGTAGTGCTCCACGAAGGCCGGGAGGGCGCCAGCCCTCCCGGCCTCGCTCTCCCATGCCCTGCCGTACTGCCACTCCTGCGCGAGCGTGCGGTTCATCCGCTCGACCTTCCCGTTCTGCCAGGGGCTGTAGGGCCTGGTGTACACGTGCCGGACCCCCTCGGACGCCAGCAGGCCGTTGAACTCGCGGCTGCGGTACCCCGGCCCGTTGTCCGTCATGACGCGCTCGACCGCCACGCCCAGCCCGGCGAAGAAGGCGACGCAGCGGGCCATGAACCCCGCGCACGTGCCCTTGCGCTCGTCGGGCAGGAGCTCGGCGTAGGCGACGCGGGAGAAGTCGTCCACGGCGACGTGCAGGCACGACGTCCCCGCGCCGGAGTGCCCGCCGTAGGGGTCCCCGCCCCTGCCGAGGGCGCGCCAGCCGCCCCCGTCCGGTATCCTCGCCACCTTCTTCACGTCGACGTGGACGAGCTCGCCCGCGCGCTCGCGCTCGTAGCGCACGGGCGTGACGGGGCCCCTCCGGCGGACCTCGCCGGTCACGCGGTCGACGTCGGCGAGCCTGGGCAGCCCCGAGCGCGCCACGATCCTGGCGCAGGTGCGCGCCGGAACCCCGGTCGCGGCGGCGAGCGCGAGGGGCGCGAGCAGCATGGACGAGCGCGCGTCGCGCACGCGCTCCTCGGCGTCGGGCGGCGTGGACCGGGCGAGCCGGCGCGGCCTGCTGCTCCTGTCGGACATGGGCTCGCCGCGCCTGGCGCGGGCGAGCCACTTGGACGCGGTCTGGCGGCTGACGCCCATCTGGCGGGCGGCCTCGGCGACGCCGGCGCCGGCCTCTATGCGGGAGACGAGCGTCTCCCGCCCCCTCGGCGTGAGCCTTGCGTTAGGATGTTGGGACATGGGATGGCCCCCTTCGCTGCAAGCCTAGACAACTCACAGCATGCGGGAGCCATCCCTGTTTGTCACCACTTGGATGTAAACAACGTCTTGGCGCTGAACA
>NZ_JANRHO010000021.1:0-841 GCF_024733715.1 Thermophilibacter sp. ET337
TTCAGATGGTCCGAAGCGCCCCAGTCCGTCGGAAGGCGTCCGGGGGGAATCGCAGCACACGGCCACCCGGCAAACGAAAGAATCTTTCGTCCGCCCTCGAGGCCAAGACGGGCTGCGCCCAGAATCACGATCGCGCACGCGGCGAGTAGCCCGCGCATATGATGCGGGCAAATTGCCAAAGCGGGTAATCTGAAGAATCGAGTCCTTAGCCCGGGACGGCCCGCAGACCCGATGAGCCCTCGGATCTTGGGGACACGACGAACCGGTGACGAGCCCATGCTCCCGTGTTTTCGCCTAAAACCTTGACACCCATACGCAAAACCGACAAAGCAATGTCGGCGGCAGCCCGCTCCCTGACGAGATTTGCAACAGCGGCGGAAAACGGGAATAAGGACGTGGCGACACTCGTCACAGAATCGCCAGTTCTCGACTTCGCGCCTGAAGTGAACGTGCCTGGGGAACAAGAGCAGCGATTACATCCCCATCAGGGGCCCTTGAAGCTCGAGACGGCGATCTTAGGCTGGACTCTAGCCGGCATGTGCATGTTCACATGCGCTTTGGTAGGAATGCGATAAGTTCGCGTGGCCACTACGCGCGAACGATATCGTGACGGTTCCGCACCATGGAAATCAACTCCGCCCCGAGTCGGCAACCCGGCCAATCGCCAAGCGGAAATGGAAGTCTCTGTGTTGAGCAGCGCGGGAAGGACCGTGCAGTGAGCACGCAGTGTTTCACGCCGCTAAAGGGAGGTGCGAGCAAGGCTGAAGTCTCAAACGCAAATGAGGCGTGATGACAACTCGGCCATCACGCCCCACAATAAAGAAATTTTCAAGTCGGTCGA
>NZ_JANRHO010000022.1:0-388 GCF_024733715.1 Thermophilibacter sp. ET337
ACCCTCGACGTCGCCAAGACGGTGACGGGCGCCGACAACCCCGGCGACTTCTCCTTCACCGCCGAGCTCACGTCCGACAACGCCGACGGCGTGCAGTCCGGCCTCGACGAGGACGGCAAGCTCCACGCGACGGTGGCGGGCGGCCTCGAGGACGGCCAGACCAGCAAGGCCAACTTCCCGGAGCTGACCTTCTCCAAGGCGGGCACCTACACGTTCAAGGTGACCGAGGACGGCGCGGCCGCGTTCAACGACGACACCGCTAACCGCAACGGCTGGACCTACGACGAAACCGAGCGGACCGTCACGGTCGTGGTCGAGAACAACGGCGACGGCACCCTGAGCGCCTCCTTCGAGGGCGCCAGGACCCCCGAGTTCGTGAACAGGTACG
>NZ_JANRHO010000003.1:0-244927 GCF_024733715.1 Thermophilibacter sp. ET337
CGGACGCCAGCGCGAGGAACTCTCTTCTTGTGCAGCCCATCGATCCTCCTTGCGAGCGGGCGCGGCGCATCTGTTCGCCGCCCGCGCCTCGTGGGATTGCTCAACGCAGCTAGTATTGTACGCGTACGCATACGCGCGCGGCGTTTCTCGCGCGGTAACCATCAATTGCCGACAGGGCTCGAAGGGACGGCCGCCATGCTCAGGTTTGGGCGCAGAGACGACGGGACGAGGCGGGAGCCGCCGCAGCCGCTGCCCGAGGACGCGCGCCGGCTGCGGCTGCGCTTCGTCGGGCAGGTGCAGGGCGTCGGCTTTCGCTGGACCTCGATGAGCGTGGCGCGCGGGCTCGGCCTCACCGGCTGGGTGAGAAACGAGTGCGACGGCTCGGTCAGCGCGGAGATCCAGGGCAGCGCGACCCACGTGGGAGCGTTCTTCTCGGGCATGCTCGAGGCGTATCGCCGCCACCCCATCAGCTACACCGTGGACCAGCGCGAGGACATCCCCCTGGTGGAGGGCGAGCGCGACTTCGAGGTGCGCTACTAGCGAGAAGGGCGACACGGGGGCGACGAGGCGCAGGCGGCCTTAGCGGAGCTTAGCGGAGAAAAACGTGCAGATAGCAAAGCAGGCCGGAGACACATGGCCTCCGACCTGCGAAAGTTCTGGTGGCGGGGAAGGGAGTCGAACCCCTGACACGGGGATTTTCAGTCCCCTGCTCTACCAACTGAGCTACCCAGCCATTTGGTGCGGGAATTACTATACCAAACTCGCCGTCGCTGTCAAAGACTTTTTTCTGGGAAGAGGAGGCGCGCGACCCTGCGCTGCCGAGGGGCCGTCACGTCCCGCTCGGAGATGTCGGCCGCGGGCCCGTCATCGTGAGCTGGCAGCCGCAGACATCGATTGCGTCGCCGTACGGGACCACGACGCGGCGGTCGATGGGGCGGCTGCGATACGTCGCCCGGACGGAGGAGCCGAGGTCACTCACCTCCATCCCGTCCGACGTGGGCACAAGGCGCAGGTGCCGGTCGGAGACGGGAGGCGCGCGGAGGATGACGTCGCACGACGCGCTCCCGCCAACGACCGCTCCCCCATCGCCCACCGGCGTCCACACCTCGAGCGCAGAGCCCCGCACGACGACGCCGACCTCATCTGCATGGCGCAGCGCCAAGGAGCGCTCCATCACCGACGGGAGCGGCACCTCCCTCGCGGCGCCCCGCGAGAAGTCGTAGAGGCACCCGTAGCAGACGTCCATGTCCGCGTAGAGCTCCGAGTCGCACCGTGGGCATCGCTTGACCTCGTATCTTCCCGAACCGTTACCCATGATCCCCCCTTCTAGAGAGTCCCGACGCCGTCCGCGCTGATCGAGCAGGCCCACAGATGCTCGCCCTCCTCGAGCCAGCCCCCTTCGCGGGCCGGCCTCTCCACGACGCACTGGGCGCGCGGGTGAGACGCGCCCCGCCCCGGCGAAAGTCCCCTCTTGACGAGAAGCACCTCCCCACGCTCCCCAATAAAGGCGACGTCAAGGGGGTATCGCATCCCAAAGGTGTGTATGGAGGAACACAGGGTCAGAAGCACCGCGGGGGCGTCCTCGTCCGTGCCGAGAAGACCCCTCAGCCTGTCTCTCCAGGCGGAGAGCACCTTGACCTCGAGAACCTCCCCCGGGCGCTCGTCAGAGCGCAGACGCGCCGCCACCATCTAGACCACCACCCCGGGCCGATAGCGGTCCACCACGAGCTGTCGCTCGTGGCGCAGGGCGAGCGGTGCGGCGTAGGTGATTCCCGGCATCCTGAGAAGGCGTGGCCACGGACGATAGGTGAGCGTGCAGGTATAGCGCGTGAGCAGGGGCGATATGACAAACGTCGTCCCCTCCCCGCCGCCCTCCACCGCGCTCGCGCTCACCTCGACCTCACAGGTTTCTTCCCGACCCAGCGCCTCGGAGAGGGCGGACTCCACCTCGTCGACATCCGCGACCTGGGTCTGCTCGCCTGCCGGAGCCACGCCGTGGGAGATGACCGCGTCGAGCGCGGCCTGGTCGAACGCGGCGCACGCCTCGATGAACCACATCAGGTTGAGCACGATGAGGGCGACCACGATGACCACGGGCGTCATCACCGCGAGCTCTACGGTCATCTGGCCCTCCTCCCCTCGCCGCGGGCGGGCGACGCGCGCGCTCATGCCGCTCCCCCGAGCTTCGAGAGGTCGATGGTGAGGGGGATGCCGATGCCCGTCCCCGGGATCGGGAGCTCGGCGACGGTGAACTCCTCCGTGCCCACCTCGTCGGCAAGCCATAGCCCCACCGACTGCGCGAAGTCGGTCGCCGAGCCCGAGTCCGGAAGCGTCGCCACGAGCTCGCGGACGGAGGAGACCTGGTCGAAGCCTCCCTGGTCGAGCACCTTCTGGGAGTTCACAAGGACGGGCTTTCGCAGCCGCAGGTCAACGGGCTCGAGGCCGGCGTCGCTCATGACCTGCTTGAGACGCCCCTTCAGCCAGGCGCCGACCGTCCCCCCGAGCACCCCGTCGAGGTTGTCGAGAAACTCGCCGCCCTTCTCGGCCACGCTCCCGTACGCCGAGCCGTACCCCAGAAGCAGGCTTCCCCAGAGGTCCATCACGCCATCCAGGGCCCCGCCAAGGGCGGAGTCGCTCGCCGAGATGGCGTCAAAGAAGCGCGAGAGCACGTTGTTCTCGGCAGTGGAAGGGTCCGGGGCGAGGACGGCTGCGGAGACGGCCGCCCCCTCGGGGAGCTCTGCGGACGAGAGGAACGCGGCGGTGAGCTCGGTCGGGACCACCCTCGAGGCATCGCGGGCGACGACGGCGACGCAGCCCCAGGCGCCCGGCGGGCACAGGGAGGGTCGCGCGACGCTCAACTGGTCGAGGGCCGTCGAGAAGGCCCCCTCGCCCTCCTCGGCTAGTCCCTTCAGGCGCTGCTCCAAGGCAACCTCCTCGTTTCTCGCGCGCTCGTGGTCCTCGGACGCCTCGACGATGATCCTCCAGTAGTACTCAAACCCGTTGTCGATGGGCGTCGAGGCGGCAGCGACCCTTCCGAGATCGCCGACGTCCATCCGGCACTCGTCGCAGCGGGCAACCGAGCCCGCGTCGACCTCGGCGACCGAGGCCAGCCCCGCGGAGGCCCCCGTTGCCCCGGGGCACAGCAGCGAGGAGTGCAGGGTCCTCCCGCCCTCCTCGGTCGTGCACGGCCAGCGAACGTCGGTGTAGAGGGTGGTCGAGCGGGTCTGGTCGGCATTTCTCGGCAGGCTCGGAAGGTCGATGGAGACGCTGCCGTCCGGAAGCTCCTGATACGACCCGCCCCTCACCTGCTCGAGCGCATACTCGTAGAAGGCCTCGCGACAGGCGGAGTCGGTGATCTCCTCGGCGGTCGAGCCTCCGACCTGCGCGGACGCCACGCGCGCCGCATAGTAGTTTCGGGCGCGGGCGAGCGGCGCGCCGAACGTCCACCCGGCAGACGTCGGGTAGCGGGGGTTGAGCGATCCCCCCAAGCCGGCGAGCGTGGACGCCCGCTCCCACAGACAGTACGGCGACGACCCGCAGTCGGCCTCCCAGCCGCGATCGAGCGCCTCCTGCGCCTGGTGGCGCGCCCGCTCCATCTCGTCCGAGACCTCGCCCATCTCGACCGAAAGCTCGGCGAGGCGCTCGTCGTCGACCTCCTTGCGCAGCCCGGAGAAGTCCGACCTGGACTCGGACGGAAACGGAAGCGCGCATCCCGCGTAGGACATCCCGCCCACGGAGTTGGCCTCGACGCAGCTCGCCGAGTTCGCGACGATCAGCAGCGGCAGCGTCGCCTCGAGGCGCTCGATTCCGTCCGCGGCGCTCCGCGCGAACTCCCCGCGCGCGTCGAGGATGCGGCTCCCCGCCTGAACGATCTGCGCCCCCGTGGCGGAAAGCCCCGGGACGCACGAGACGACCAGGCCCGCGCCCAGCACCACGACTCCCGTGAGCCCCAGGCTCAGGACGCACGCGTCGATCGCCTGGGTCACGGTCGAGAAGGCCGCGACCGCGTTCTGTCCCGCCATGGCGCAGGCGTCGGCCACGCGCTGGACCTCGGAGGAGCGCCCCGCCACCCACGTCGCCCCCGCGGAGGCGAAGACGAGCGACAGGCTCAGAACCAGGGCGACCGCGACGCCCACCGTCGTGAAGCCGTCCTCGTCGTCCCTGAACAGCGAGAGCACGGGCGCGCCCGCGACGCGCTCAGCCCCAGACCCCAATCCACTCCGCATAGTCTCCCCCAATCCAGTCCGCCCGCACCTCGCGAGTCACCTCTGCCTCCAGCTCGACCACGCCGCCCGCCGAGGTCCCCAGCGCCAGCACGACCGCGCCGAACAGCGGGAGCGGCCGCACGGAGCCCCCGACGGACGCCGTCACCCTCCCGTCGTCCCCCGGGCCCTCGACCTCGACCTCCCAGGCGCCCGGGCCTCCCTCGTGAAACACGGGCACGTTGGGGACGGCGGCAAGACGCCGAAGCGCGTAGGAGCGCAGGTCCCCCTCCGTCCCGAGCGACGTGGCGGCGAGACGAGTCAGCTCGGCTGCCGTCGACGCCATGACGGAGCGCGTGTACAGCACGCACGCCGGCTGCACGAGCAGCGCCAGCAGCGTCAGCACGACGGGCACGAGCAGGGCGGCCTCGACGCTCGCCTGGCCGCTCCCTCCCCGCGCCATGAGGCGCGTCAATACTCCAGGACGTCCTTGAGCAGCGACGTCATGCCGCCACCCGAGCTGTGGGACGCCGCGTCGACGGAAAGCTCGAGGAGCCTGCCGTCCCTCGCGGCGTGCCACAGCAGCGCGAGCGCCCCGACCATCGCGACAAAGGCCACGAGCAGCAGGAGGTACTCGAGCGTCGACTGCCCCGCGTCCCCCGCCGCGCCAGGCCTTCGTGGCCAAGCGATCAGAGCTCGACGTCGTCGACGTCCATGCGCCATGACGTGACCTCGCTTCCACCGCCGTCCCCCTCTCGTATGACACACAGCTCGACCCATCCTGCCCCCTGAATCACGCAGGCCCACGTCTTTCCGGACAAGTCGAGGTAGCCCGCCTGCGCGACGATGCAGTCGCCGCGCAGGCGAAACCCCTCGAGGACCTTCTCGCCCTCCTCGACGAGCGAAAGCTCGCTCTCGCGCCGCGTCTGCCGTGCGCCGTCGAGCAGGTCGAGGGCGACCTCAGAAGCCTCGTCCTCGCCCAGGGCGTCCAGGGACCCCTCCACGACCTCCTCGAGTTCGCGCGAGGTCTCTCGCCGCCCTCCCGCCCACAGCGCCGCCAGCGAGAGGGCCGCGCAGAGCACGAGAAGGACGGCGGCCGCGACGCCGCGGCCTCGCCCTACAGCGAGTTGATGCCGCTCGCGATGGCGTCCCACAGCTCCGCCACCTTGTCCCTGAACAGCAGGATGGCCGCGATGGCGATGACCACCAATACGCACGTGAGTGAGGGATAGCTAATCAACCGACAACAAAAAAGGGGCACCCCGAAGGGTGCCCCTGTGAATGACCGCGCTCGGCGGAAAGGAGATGAAAGCTCCGGGCGCGGAGCATCACCTAGAGAAGGTTGGCCAGCATGGCAGCGGCCTCGGCTCGGCTGCACGCCGAGTTGGGTAGCAGCCTGCCGTCGCTGCCGCCGATGACGCCCTGCTCGACTGCCCAGGCCATGGCGTCCTTGGCCCAGTCGGGAACCTCGGCCCAGTCCGGGTAGCCGGTCGGCTCGCCAGCGGGCGCGGGGTTGCCGCGCCAGTTGTGCAGCATGGTCGCGAACTCGCAGCGCGTTGCGGAGTCGTTCGGCCTGAAGTTCTCCTGCTCGGCAACGACGCCGTTGTCCACGGCCCAGCAGACCGCCGTGTAGTAGTAGGGCTCGGGCGCTACGTCCTTGAAAGGCTCAAGGTAGTCGGTGAGGTCGGCCCTCGCGGCGTTGGCGATGGTGCACACAGCCTGCCCTCGGGTGAGCGCGTCCGACGGACCGAAATGGCTCTCGTCGTATCCGCCCATGTAACCCTGCAGGACGCACTCCTCGACGGGCTTGATGTACCAGGCATCGGGGTCGAGGTCGCAGAAACGCTTGAGCGCGTCGGGCAGCGGGGTCGCGGGCTTCTCAGGCTCTGCGGGCTCGGTGCTGATGGCTCCGGTCATCACGTCGTACCAATACTGGGCGCGGGTGATGTAGGCGTCCTTCTGGCTGCCGTAGATCTGACCGGGGCAGCTCGTCGCGCTGAAGTATTTGTGCGGGAAGACGTTGACGAGCCACTGCGGACGGCCGAGGCCGTAGTACTTGCAGAGCGCGGCAACGAGATGCGCGCCGGTGTCGAGGCAGGTCTCCGTGATTGTGCCGTCGGCCATGTTGGCATGCTCGATTCCGAGGCTGCGCTGGTTCTGGTCGAATACGCCGCAGTGCCATGCGGTGTCGCGGTCCCAGACGAGCTGGCCCACTCGGCCGCTGGACTCAACCTGATAGTGCGCGGACGCCGCCCTGTCCTGCCACACGCTGTAGCAGCCCTCGCACGTTAGGTTGCCCGCATTGTAATGAACGACGATCTTATCGATGGACTTGCCTCCGCGACCCTCGCTGTAGTGCTTGTTGAGGATAAGGTTGACGTCTGCCTCGATGTTCTCGAAGTTCATTACTCCTCACCGTCCTTGTACGGCTTCTCGTAGCCGAGCGCGCGGATGGAATCGCCCACGCCCTCGGTGGTGGGATCGGTCACGACGCCCAGGATGACGAGCACCGCGAAGACGGCATTGACAACATCGAGCAGGCGGTTGCCAAGCTCGCCGAGGTCGATGGTGATGCCGAAGACTGCGGCCACCACCTGCACGAGCAGGAGCGCCGCCGGGATGAGGGTGAGCCAGAACTGCTTGTTCTTGATTCGTACCTGCCAGTTGATCATTGTTCGTCCTTCCTACTTGACGATTGCGTGATGGATTTCAGTGACGAGCCGGTTGGTGTCCTCCACCGTCTCGCCCATCTTTGCGGAGCCGCTGCGGCTGCCCTCAAGGAGCGCGTTGCTGCGCTCCTGCGTCGCACGCATGGCGTCGATGGACGTCTTCAGGCCCTCCATGGTCACGGCGTTCCTGCCGTCGATTTCGGCGCGCTCCTTGTTCATCTGAGCCTGCCGCTCCGATTCGGCGGCCTTGCGCTCCTCGCGCTTCTTCTCAAGCTCGATCTGCGCCTCTGCCTTCATCCGCTCGATGGACTGCTGCGCTTCGAGGTTCTTGCGCCACGTCGGCAGGATGAAGGCGCACAGCACGGCAACGACAGCGATTCCGACGCCCACGATGAAGAGCGCGAAGGGACCGTAAGGCTCCACCGCCTCCACAAAGGCCGCTCCGGTCTGGTCCATTAGGCGGCCTCCTCAGCAAGCTCCCAGTTGCCGGGAACCACGTCGTGGCTGTACGCGTTGTCGTTGACAAGCGAGCGGTAAATCGGGCCGTTCTCGTCCGGGTAGTGGCGCAGGTCTCCGGCGTCGGGAGCGTCGAACTCGCCCCTGGGCTGCGCCCAGACGATGATGCCGTCTGCGGCGAGCTTGATCTGGTAGAAGAGCGCGTCGAGGCCCGCCGAGCCGGGAGTCCACTGGGCCTGCGTGGTGATGTCCTGAGAGACGCGCCAGTAGGTGCCGTCCGTGTACTTGAAGACCTCGCCCTTCTTGTAGTCGTGGCCCTCCGGGACGTACTCGCCCGCGTACTTGAGCACAGGGGCGATGGCGCTGTCCTTTACGGTCGGCGCGATCATCGGCAGGGCGAGCGAGACGAAGCTCGCGATGGCGGGCTCGGTGCCTCCCTGCTGGGCAATTCCCTTGGCCTCGTCGGCGGTCTGCTTGGCCTCCGTCGCGGCGGCACCTGCCGCCTCGGCGGCCTGCGTCACCTCGCCAATCTTGGCCACGACCTGAGTGATGGTCTGCGCGACGTCGCCCGTGGCTGCGGCGCACCGCAGCGTGACCCGCTTGGTCTGGGCGTCCACGCTCGCGCACGTCTTGATAAAGTTCACGTACCGCTCGGCGAGGTCGCCGTCGTCGGTGGTTACGTCGATGGTGAGAGTGTCCATCGACAGCGCCTCGTCTGCCGTGCAGTCGAGCACGAGCATGAGCGCACCGTCGCCATCGACCCAGGTGTCGAGGCACGTGATGCCGTTCGCCTTCATGGCTTGGCCTCCTATTCAGTTGTGTTTTGGCTTGCTATGAGAACGTCTCGTCCACCAGCCAGGTGAGGTCTTCGTCTCCGCGATTCAGGTAGCCCTCCATGGCCGCGCGCACCGGCTCAAGGTCGATTCCCCTCTCGGGGCACCGCTCGGCGAGGGCCCTCACGTTCTTGGCGTGCTTCGCGCTGCGCCGCGACTGCTGCTTGCGCACGACCATGCGCACCGAACCGTCAGGCTGCTTCTCGTAGCGCATCTTGCAGAAGATGAACGGGTGCTCGATGCGGTTGATGTGCGTCTTGCGCGGGTTCGGCACGAGCCGCAGGCGCTTGGCCATGCGGCCGAACTCCTCCCTTGCCGCAATGGCGGCGTCACGGTCCTCGCAGAGCGCCACGCCGTCATCCATGTAGCGGTGGTAGCCCACGACGCCGGGAAGCGACTCCATGGCGCGGTCTATGGGCGTCGGGTAGGCACCCGCCAAGAGCTGCGACACGTGACTGCCAAGCTCAAGCCCTCCCTGCCATCCGGTCATGACGGCGATGAGCCAGCGCATGCGGTCATCGTCGGTGAGCTTGGCCACGAGCGCGTTGAGCAGCCTGCGGTCGATGCTGGCGAAGTAATCATGGAAGTCGAACTGGAAGACCCAGCCATCGACGGGACAACGCTCCGCGTGCTGCCTCACCCTGTCGTGGGCGTAGGCGAGGCCGCGCCCTACGATGCAGGCGCTGCTGTCCTCGGAGATGTAATCCTCCACGCGCTCGTAAAGGTAGTTGTCGCACAAGCACCGCTGCGCCACTCGGTCGCGGAAGTCCACGGGCAGGATGTCGCGCTGCTTGCCCCGCTCCATGATGGTGAACCGCCTCGGCTCCACCGGTCGGTACGTCCCGCTCATCAGCTCGTCGTGGAGCTGCTTGCACTGGGTCAGCGTGCGGTTCGTGAAGCCCTGCGGCTGCCGCTTCCATGTCACGTTCTTGTAGCAGATCTTGGCGGCGTCCATCAGGTTGAACAGGGAGAAGCAGGCGGCGTAGATGTCTTGGTTTTTATCCACGGTGCGGATGGGAAGCGCCCTCCTTCTATCTTTTAACAAAGCAGTCTTCGCCCTCTCGGGTTACTAGGTCAGGATTGCCGTCTGTCAAAAGACGGAATCAGGGGCAAACCCCGTTGGCGTTCGAGGCGTTGTTGTTGTTCAGGCTGCCGTCGGTGTTCACGTTGCGGAAGTTCGTGGACGAGTTGACGGAGCGCAGCCACCAGTTCGTGGCGGAACCACAACCCCCAGAACGGGCTTCAGCATCAGGACGCTCCCCCGCCAGCCTGCTTCTCCCGCATGGCATTGTACATCCGCTCGAACTCGGCGGCCCTTGCGGCCTCCTCCTTCGGCTGGACGACCTCCTTGTATTTCGCAGTGTCGTTCTTCTTCACGCCGCCGATGAGCGCCCGCTCGTTCGCGATCATCTCCGCGAACTCGGCGAAGACGTTCTCGTTCGGTGCCTTGGGGAGGGACTTCAGGGCACGCTGGACGTCGGCGTTCTGCACGTCGTGCACGCTCAGGCCGACCTCGGCAAGTTTCGCGTCAAGGCGTCGCAGCTCCTCGTCGTGAAGCTGCTGCGTCACCTCCCGCAGTATGTCGAGGTAGCTCTCCACGTGCTGCAGGTGTGCCTGCGCCTCGTTCAGGTGCGCGCGCCTCTGCTCGTACCCGGCGCGGTCGTTCACGTACATCTGGTTGGCGGCGTTCACGTGGAACACCACCTCCTGAGCGTGCTCGAACAGCGGGTTTCCGAGCTTGAAGGCGTACCTCTTGGGCAGCCCGTTGCTATAGCGGAACACCTTCGCCGCGAGCTTCCTTGCCGTGGCGATGTACTCCATCGTTGAGGTTTTTCGTTCGCTTTTCGGTACAGACATAGTTCACCTTGCCCCCCCCCCCCCAAGCCCAAGTATGGGCTTGGGGTACAGATTACTAGATGCAGAAGCAGGGGCAAACCCCGCCGGCGTTCGAGGCGTTGTGGCTGTACAGGCTGCCGTCGGTGCTCACGTCGCGGAAGTACGCGGACGAGAGGACGGAGCGCAGCCACCAGTACGCGGCGGAACCACCGTTCTTGCGAATGCGGTTGCTGTTGCTCGTGAAGATGCTGAACTTGGCACCCTCGGCGTTACCGCTCTCAAGGCCGACCTCTGTCCAGGACGGAATCCAGAGCTTGTCGCTTGTGGTGGCCGCACCATAGCCGCTCGTGTTCTTGTTCGACACGGACTTGATGACCGAGCGCAGCTCCGCAGGGAAGTTGTTGAGCATGGTCCCGTTGAGCCAGGAACGCATCTCGCAGCTCTCCCATCCGCCGGACGTCGTGTTGCTCGCGTTCATGCGGTGGGTTCCAACAAGGTCGTTACATACGAACAGGAAGCCAGCGCCCTTCATGTTGATGTCCGAGAGGGTGAAGCTGTGCGTGCCGTTCCCGGTGATGGCAACGCTGATCTTCTTGTTCTTGTAGGACGAGAACATCGTCGGGTGCTCCTTCGCGAGGGAGCCGAGCCTTCCGATGGTGAAGTAGCTCTCGGAAGAGAACGTGGACGCGTACTTCGTCGCGCAGTCCTGGGCAAAGGTGTCGTTACCCTTGAACAGGTTGAACAGGCCGTCGTTCTCAAGAATGCCGTCATTGCCGAAGAAGGACACGAGCGTCGTCACCGCGTTGGGCGTGTCCATGATGATGCCCATCGCCGTGCTGTTCCCCAAGAGGCTGTCCTTCGCGTCCTCGTCGTTGAGGATGAGCAGGAGCAGCTTCTCGGAGTTCGCCACCGTGCTCATCGCCGACGTGGAGTTCAGCACCGCCGTGAGCGCGGTCGTGTTCGCGATGAGGTCTGCGAGCGAGTTGATGCTCGTCGCACTGGTCTCCGCGAGCGTGCAGAGGCACTTCGCGAGCCACTTGTCGGACGCGGCGATTGCCGGGGCCGTGGACGAGCCCGCGATGATGGCGGCCACCGTGGTCTTGTTCGACACGATGTTCTCGATCGTGTCCTCGAAGACGAGGGGCAGCCAGTTCTCGATGGCGAGGTCCGTATAGCGCCCGTCGAGCAGGATGCCTCGCAGCTCCTCGCTGTTGGCGTCCGGCACCGCCGGGTCATGCCCGAGGATGAGGCACAGGGCACCCGCGTTCGAGCACAGCGCCTGCGCCTGCTCGGGCGTCCCCATGATCTCGCGAAGCCGGTGGACGCCCTTGCGGTAGTTGCCCTTCAGCAGGTACGCCCAGTTGATGAAGTCTGTTGTCGTTCCGGGTAGGCTCATTTATCCCCTCCAAACTCGATTGCCACGCACATGATTCGCGCGGAGTCTCCGGACGCGGAGCCCCCGCCGCTCAGCGAGCCGCCGGTGACGAGCGCGACCTGCTGCATGTTGCTGGCGCTCGTGGCCTTCGCCGTGTGCACCCAGTACTGCGCCGTGGTCAGGTTGAGCGCCGCCGAGGCGTTCTTGACGAGGCGGTACTGGAACTTGGTCGCGGTCACCTGCTGGACCTGAACCTCGTACTCGCCCTCCGCCGAGCAGATGACCTGCGGCGTTCCCTCGAAGGCGTCTGGGAACGTGAATGTGTTCCAGCCGCTCCCGGCGTTGGTGAAGCTGTATGTGCGGATGGTCAGGTCTTCCAGCTCGCCCGTGGAGCTGCCACCGCCGATGATCATGCCGACGAGCTTGTCCGGCGTGATGGTCTCGTCGGCGATGTTGTCTCCGGTCACCTCTCCTTCGAGCAGGTGACGGGCCGCCTTGATGAGCCCGATGAGATGCTGCACGCCTGTGTCGGTCAGTACCTTCGTGACGTCGATCTCCTCCGACGTCGGTGTCGTTGCGTTGGTTTCGTCGGGCAAGGCTGCCACCTCCTTACTCCTGGAACATTGCGTCGATCTCCTCGGTGGTCATGGCCACAGCCTCCTCAAGGTTGTCGAGCTTGGTCTTGTCAGCACTGCTCATGAGGCCGTTCTGGCTCTGCGTCGCCGGGGAGTAGGTGGTGTTGGTGTCCTGGCCGGGGATTCCGAGCGCGGTGATGTCGCCCTTGGTGACCTCCGTGGCGGCGGTCACGTGGCCCTGCGCGTCGGTGGCCACCTTGTAGAGACCGGCGGACTTGGCACCGGCTGCGGACGCAGGGTGCGTGTAGTTGTTCGCGCCGGTCGCGATGCCGTCGAGCTTCTGCTTGTCGCTCGCGCTCATGAAGCCGGATGCACTGTCGGTCGCGGCGTTGTGCGAGTGCGTGGACGGCGCGAAGGTGGACGGCTTGCCGGTGATGTCGTCCCACGCGACGGAAGCCTGAAGCATCCCGCCGAGGGCCTGCCATTCGGTGCCGTCCCACGCGTACTCGCCGCTGTCGGCGCTTACGTGCCACACGTCTCCGATCTTGTTGCCGGAGGACGGGAGCGCGGATACGTTCTCCTTCACGCCCTTCCAGGTGAGAACGCTCGCAATCGCCGTGTTGATGGCGGACTGCAGCTCGCTCTTCTTGGCGAACGTTGCGTCGTTCTGCGCGTCCTGCTTCGTCTTGAAGTACTCAAGGTTCTCGGGTGAAACGAACGGGATTGCCATGATCTTCCTCTCTGCTAGTCGAACATCGCGTCTATCTGTGACTGAGTCATGGCAACGTATTCGTCATCACCTGGCTCAGGAGTCACCCCCCCCCCCCACCACGTGTCAAGCTCCTGGTTCGTGATGGGGATGATCTTCTGGTCGATATAGGCCCCGAAAAGAGGCTCAAGGGTTCCGGAAACGGCGTCCTCGACGGCCTTGGCGGCGTCGTTCGCGCGCTGGGTCGCGGCCTCGGCGTCGGCCACGGCCGCATCTACCTTCTCGTCGCGCTCCTCCTCGTTGTCGAGGAAGGTGTCGTGGCACCACTGAAGCATCTCCTCGATTCGGCTGGCGTAAGCCTCGGCGATGCCGTCTCCGTCGGTCTGGGCGTTCGGCAGGATGACGATGGCGAAAGCCTGCGTCGTGGCGTGTGTGGTAGCCGTCACCGTCTCGCCGTCCATGAAGGCGAAGTAGGCAACGGAGCACGTACCGACCTCCTGCGCCGCCTGCGGGATTACCTCGTAGGTAACGACGTTCCCGCTCACCTGCGTGCACTTGTCCTCAAGCAGCGCGCCCTTCGGGTGCCGCATGGTGAAGTAGGGCGTCACGTCGGAGAGGTCGGCCTCCTCGCCGTGGTCGTAGATGTGGGCCTCGATTACCGTGGCCTTCTTCTCGCCCTGGCGGATGAAGACGACCTGCTGCTCCTCCGGCTCTTTGGCCAGGTCTAGATAGAGCTTGGTGTGCTGCACTTCCATTCGGCCGCCTCCTCTGCGTGCATCTCGATTTCCTGCGTTGTGATGACGGACCCGCCGCATGAAAGCTCGACGTATGCCGCCAGGAGCCTTCCGGGCACGGGGACGGCTGGCATGGTCCACGAGACCTCGCTGCCGTCCACCGTGCAGGCCGCCTCGCCGTGGCCGCCGCGCCACATCGCGCGGAAGGTCGCGGTCATGCCGGTGAGGTCTGCCGGGACGCCCTGGTCAACGATCTCTGCGCTCATTGCCACGCCGGACTCGCCGGAGCGGATGTAGACGGGACCGACGTCCGGCATTGACTTGTCGATGTCTAGGATCATTCGGCCACCACCAGCTCCTTCCCGTCGAGGTAGATCTTTCCGTCCACGACGGAAAGCACGGAGCCGCCGATTGACAGGGCTCCGGTCGTGAGCATCTGGTCGATGCTCGTGACCTTCTGCTCGGCCTCCTGCGCGGCCTGGGCGGCGTTGTTCGCCGCTATCTGCGCCTGCGTAAGCGCGGGCGTGACCGACGTGACCTGCGAGTAGATGCGCGTGAGCACGTCTGGCAGCAGCGATACGATGGTGCCGAACGTGGCGCTCTTGGTGTCGCCGGTCAGAACGTCGCGCTTCATCTCGCCGACGCGCGCCTCAAGGCGCAGCTCGGGGATGAACTCGCGGTCGATGGCCTGGATGACGTCACCCAGCTCGACGCCTCGGAGCTGCAGCGCCATTGCGTCGCTGACCTTGTACTGGACCGATGGAGCGGAGTGCTGCGCCATGTAGGCCCGCGTCGCGTCCTCAAGCTCGTCGGCGTCCTCGATGTTGGCGTCCTCGTACATGCCCACGCTGTGCTTGATGCCGCCGTTTCCGTCCGGCTGGCCCCAACGCTGCTTCTGCTCGTCGGTGCCCTCCACGAAGCACCAGAGGCGGTCCTTCACGCCGTCTGTCTCCGTGTCGAGCGTCTTTCCGTAGCCATAGCAGGCCGTGATGACGTCATCCTTCAGCACGCTCTTCTCGACGCCGCCGATGTCGCGGCCGTACTCGAAGCGCGCCCCTCGGGACTCGCCGCGCTGGTGCACGAGGCTGATTGCCCGCTTGGTGACGCCGCCGTGGGAGACGGTTATCTCGGGCCGGATCTCGCAGCCCCACGTCCCTGCGATCTCAAGCAGCGCCTTGTAGGTGTCCGTCTGGGACAGCGCGAGGTCGTGGCGGCCGAAGTCCTCGACCGTGCCGACCTCCCACGTGGTCTGCTCAAGGATGTGCGTCAGCGCCTCCTCGGCGGTGACGTTGGTCATGACGAATAGCCTGATGTGGTCGTAGCGCAGCCATTGGTGAACGCCCTCGCACTTGTAGCTCATCGTCTGCGAGCCCTCGTGCTCCTGGTCCTGCTCGTTGACCACGTGCTCGTGCCATGTCTCGTCGCGCCACAGGATGTGATCTCCCTTTGACAGCGCGACCGGGACGGTGATGTCCAGCTCGTCCGTGCTGTTGATCTCCTGCGAAAGCGTCGCCTCCGCGATGCCGGTGAGGTCTTGCTGGTAGCGCCCCCAGCGGTCGAAGACCATGAAGCGAAGCCGTCTCATAGCCACATCTCCCGCCACTCTACCTCGAACGGGTAGTCGCACTGCAGCGTGTGCACGCCAGGTGACCACTCGGCGTAATCGTCAAGGGCGTCGAGCATCACAGTGTCATCCCCGACCGTGCAGGCGTGCTGCAGGTTGTCGATGACAACGGGCTCGGTGACCGTCTCGTCCCCGAGCACCCTCATGGTCGCGCCGTCGTTCATGACGGTGAGGTTCGCCGTACCCGCCGTCACCTTGATGATCGGTGCCGTCGGGTAGGAGCCGCCGACGTTGACGCGCAGCGCGGACGTGCCGCCCTGGCTGGAACGACGTCTGACGGCTCCGTACCCGCGAGGGTCGGCGCAGTAGAAGTTGAGCGTGCCGGTTCCGTTCCAGGCGATGCGCTCTAGCTCCGTGGAGCCTTCGAGCACCGCGAGGTTGTACATGTCCGGCGCGTCTGGGAGGACGAGCTTGCACGGGGAGCGGCGGAGCAGGCGGCGCTGCAGCAGCCGCCTCGCCCGCTCGAAGCCCTCGCGCGTGCCAACCTCCTCGAAAGGGCGGTAGAGGCGCACATCGACCTCGATCTCTGCGGCCTCAAGCCGCACGCCGCCGAGGCGCGCCCCGTCGCCCGAAAGGTCATCGGACTTGACGTCCACGTCCGGCATGACGGGGCGGTGGATTCCGTCGATGCGCAGGATGTGGCCGAAGTCGTATCCGTCGTAGATCATTCCGCTCATGCGAGTCCCACCGCCCTCATCTTCCGTTCCTGGTTCCTGTTCATGTCCTTCTGCAGCGCGTCGAGGTCTCGGTCGTCGCGCACGTAGACGTTCCACGTGTCTCCGCCGTAGCTGTAGTAGCCGCCGCCCTCCGCGTACTCGCCCGCCCTCGTAGTGCCGAGGCCGTAGCTGTACCCGCCCGCAGGTGCGAGCGAAAGCGCGCTGGCGGCGTCTATCGCGCCGCTCGTGACGTCCTCCATGGCCTCTGCGGCCATGTAGCCCGTCTTCTCGATGCCGACCGCGAGACCGGCCGACATCATTGCGCCCACCTGGTCGCGCATGACCTTGGAGGGCGATGCCACCGCAGCCTCTGCGCGTGCCGCAGCGATTGCCGCGCGCACGACCGCAGCGGCGGCAGCGGCGATTTCGTTGATCTTGCTCTGGATGCCAGCCGCGATGCCCATGGCGAGCTGCTGGCCCGTGCCATAGAAGGCGTCGTAGAAGCTGGCCGCCGTCGCGTTGCCCTGCTCGGACACGGTTGCCACGCTGTCGGTGACTAGCGCCTGGTTGCTGAGCAGTCCCTGCCCCATGTTGGCCACGACGCCCTGCATGGCGGTAGCGGTCTGCTCAAGTACCTCGTCAGACGCGAAGGCGTTGGTCAGGGCCTGCCCGATGGACGTTGCGAAGGTCTCCGCCTGGTCGCCCTCGGCCACCATGGCCATGCTGTCCGTGAGCAGGCCGCCCATGGACTCGGCAAGCTGCTCCTTGCCCGCCTCGATTCCGGCGATGAGGCTGTTCACCACATCGTCACCGGGGCTGAGCGCCTGGAACTGCTCGATTGCCGACTGCTGGCCCTCGATGAGCGCGTCGTTGTAGAGCTGGATGTACTCGCCGATCTCATCCGAGGACTTCTCGGCCATGTCGGCGATTACCTGGCCCCACTGGTCGAAGCCGCCCTCGTAGACCGCCTTGCGAAAAGCCTCCGTGTCGATTCCCTCGGGAATCTTGTTGAAGACCTCAACGAGGTTGTCTGCGTAAGCCTGGGACTCGGCCATGTTGAGCCGGAGGTTCTGCTCCCACTCGTCCAGGCCGGTCTTGCCGTAGGCGGTCATCTGGTCGAAGCCGTTTGCGACGGTGCTGGTGAAGTCCTGCATGCCGCTAACGAAGTCCTCCATGGTGACGTCCATGCCTCGCAGGGAGCTTGCGAAGCTCTCCACGGACACGCCCGCCATCTGGAAGGCGTTGCTCAGGCCGCTGTCGCTGTAGATGGCCTCCTTGACGTCGAGGCAGGTCTCTCGGAAGTCGAGCAGCCAGTCCTTCGGGTCGGTCATATCGAAGCACTGCAGGCTGTTGATGTAGAGCGACCGCTGGTTAAGCTCCTGCTCCCTCTCCGCTCTGGCGAGGTCATCGAAGCTGTCCACCATGGCCTGAACCTGCTCGTCGGTCATGTCGGCCATCTGGGCGAGGGCGTCCTTGTAGTCGTCCCCGCCCTCCATGACGCGCTCCACGAAGTTCTTGGAGTAGCGCACGCCGGTCTTGTTGAAGAGCTTGCCCAGCGTGTCGGACCACGAGGTCGCGGCGTCCATGTCCGTGATGAGGTCGTCCTTCATCTTGTACAGGGACTGCCAGTGCTCCATGTCGCCCACGGAAGCCGTGAGCTTGTCCTGCATGGCGATGAACTCGTTCGCCTCGGAAAGCCACTCGTCGTAGCTCTCCTTCTCGGTGTCGCTGAGGTCGCCCTTGGCGATCTTCTTCTCCCAGTCTGCGCGCTCCTCGGCGATCTCCTGAATCTTGTCCTTGTAGCTGTCGAGGTTGTAGCCTGCGGCCTCAAGAACCTTCATGGAGTCGTAGACCTCGCCCGTCTCGGGCTTGGCGTAGCCGAGCGCCTTGATGTTTGGCATCAGCGCGCCCCAGATGACGTCCCCAAGCTCCGAAGAGACCTGCTGAAGCTCGTGGCTCCGCTCGCGGTATCCGGCGATCATCTTGTCGATGTACGCCTGCATCTCTGCGTCGGCGTCCTCCATGGCACCGGTGGCGGCGTCGCCCATGGAGCCCGCCGCGTCCGCCACGAGGCTCGTGCCGCTGGAAAGTCCGTCGCTGTAGCTGACGGCGGCGTGGTAGCCGTACTCCCATGCGGTGTCGGACACGTGCTGGCCGACCTCTCGGACGGCCTTGACGGGGGCGTCCGCCCCGTCCTCGATGCCCTCGGCGAAGCCCTCCATAAGCGCCTCGCCCGAGTACGTGGTGTAGCCTCGGCCGGACAGAGGGCCCTTCTTCGCGGGCGAGAAGGGGAAGTACGCGCGGATCTGCGACATCCCTGCGGAGACAGCCGCGACGGCCTGGGACATGCCCTGCTGGATGCCGCGCACGAAGCCCTGCATCATCGCGAGGCCGGAACTGTAGAGCGCGCCCGAAAGGCCGCTCAGGATGGATACGATCTGGCTGCGCAGCGTCGCGAAGAGCGCGACCGCCTGCGCGATGCCCTGCTGGATGGCGATGATGAACATCTGCATCGCGAGCACGGACTGCTGGCTCATCTCGCGTGTGAAGATGGCCATGGAGGACTGCACCACTGCCACCAGTGCGGCGAACTGCGCCGTGGTCATGGTCGTGAACATCGTCACCGAGGCGGTGGCGAGGGTCATGGCCGCCACGACCGCCGTGGATGCCGCCGTGAATCCCGTGGCCATGGCGGTCGCGGACACGACCGCCGCCGCGAACGAGACGGCGAGCGCGGCTGCGGCAGCCGCTGCCGTGGTGAACCCGGACGCCGCCTGTGCCGATGCCGACGCCGCCGCGATCAGCGACGGGGCTGCGGACGCCAGGGACGGCGCTGCGGATGCGGCGGCCATGGCCAGGGCGGTGAGCCCAGCGGCCGCCATCGGTGCGGCGGACGCCACCACAGTGATGCCGGTGCCGAGGAGCACCGTGCCTGCGGCTGCTGCCGTGACGCCGGTTGCGGCCGTCGATGCCGCAGTCGCGTAGGCGACGAGCGCCGGTGTGCCAGCGAGCAGGCCGACCGTTGCCGCAGCCGCTGCTGCGGCGAACGCCGCGATTCCTGCCGCCGCCGTGGGGGCGGACTCCGCGATGGTCGGGAGCGCCGCGCCCATTGCCGTGATGCCAGCGGCGGCGATCACGACGCCGGTTGCGAGCAGGATGACCGCAGCGGCGAGCACCGTCATGCCCGCACCGAGCAGCGTCACGCCTGCTGCCGCCACGGTGACCGCAGCGCCGAAGGCGATGATTCCTGCGGACGCCACGAGGACGCCAGCGCCGAGCACCGCGACGCCAGCACCTGCCACAAGAGCGCCAGCGCCGAGGAGCGCCATGCCTGCGGCGAGCGCGGTCATGGCCGCACCTGCGGACGCGCCTCCCGCCGTGATGGTCGGGAGCGTAGCGCCGAGCATGGCCACGCCAGCGGCGGCGATCATGATTGCCGCGCCGAAGAGCGTGACCGCTGCGGCCGCGACGGTGATTGCCGCCGCCGCAGCCACGACGCCGACGGACGCGGCCGTCATGCCCACGCCGAAGACGGTTGCCGCAGCACCTGCGGCCAGGAGGCCGGGAGACGCCACGAGCGCCGCCGCTCCGAGCGCGGCGAGACCGACCGCTGCCGTGGTGCCGAGCGATGCGATGATGGGTAGCTGCGCGCTCATGAGCGCCATGCCAGCGGCCGCGAGCGTGATGCCCGCGCCGATGACCACGACAGCCGCGCCGAGCACGAGGGCTGCTGCGCCAGCCGCCAGGAGACCGGCGGAAAGCACCAGCACCGCCGCGCCAGCCGCGATGGCACCGGGCGCGAAGGCGAGCATGCCCGCCCCGAGCGCCGCGATTCCGACCGCTGCGGACGCGCCGTAAGTGGCGATCATGGGGAGCTGCGTGGAAAGCAGCGTGATGCCAGCCGTGGCCAGCAGGATGCCAGCACCGACCATGAGCACCGCAGCGCCGAACGCCGCGATGCCGACAGCGCCAGCCGTGAGCGCGGGGCCCACGACGGAGGCACCCGCCGCGAGGCCGACGATTGCCGCCACGAGCGCGACCATGGCGACGGCGGCCATGGGGCCAGCCGCCGCGATCTGGATTGCGGCCTGGGCGAGCACGTACAGCCCCGCCGAGGCCGCGAGGACTCCCACGCCGACGAGCGCGATTGCGGCTCCGAGCGCGAGAATCTGCGGCGCGCTCATGCTCGCAGCGCCGCCGACCTGCCCGAGCGCGGTGGTGGCGGGGGCAGCGGCCGAGCCGATGCCGCCGAGCGCGGACTGGAAGGACGTGACGAATCCGACGATGCCCTGCACCACGCGGAAGCCGAGGAACGCCGCCACGAGCCCCGCTACGATTGGCGCGACCTCGGAGGCGTTATCCTTCAGCCACGCGCAGGCGTCGCCAATTCCCTCGACAATGGGCCTCGCCGCCTCAAGGGCGGCCTTCAGGGCGTCAGCCGCAGCGACTGCGGGGTCGGTGCCCTCGGGGATGCCGAGCAGCGAGCCGACTATGCCGCCCACAGCGCCGCCCACGTCGCTCGCTGCCTGAGCGAGCGTCCCGAAGATCTCGGATGCGGTCTGCACCGCGCCGTTGTCCTGAATCTGCCCGACGAAGGTCTGCACGGCACCTGCAGCGGCGTTGAAGCCGTCCGTAATGCCGGTCTTTATCGTGTTGATAACGCCGACGATGTTCTCGACGCCGACTCCCTCGATGATGGACGCGACGCCCTTGGTGACGGCGTTCGATGCGTTGGCCATCGCCGTGCTGATACCGGCTACGCCGTCCTCCGCCTGCTGCTGGAAGCTCGCGAAGCCCTCGCCACCAACGGTGTCCAGCTCGACAAGCTTGTTGAGGAACTGGTCCATCGTGATGTCGCCGTTCTTCATGGCCTCGTAGAGATCCTGCTGTCCGGCGGTCGCGCCGAGCAGGGACTTGGCCATCTGGTCCATCTGACCGGGCATGGCCGTGCAGATGGAGCGCCATTCCTCAAGCTCGAACTTGCCCTTGCTCACGGACTGGCTGAACTGCTCAAGCGCAGCGTTCTGTACCTCGATGGGCGCTCCGCCCGCGAGAACCGCGTCATTGAAGGCGAGCATGATGTCCGTGGCCTTGCCGACGTCCTGAACGGACGGGACGAGGCGCTGGACGCCGCTCGTCATGCTGTCGAGGGTCGTGGGCAGCCCGCTCAGACGGTCGCTCATCTTCTGGATGGCGGCCGAGGCGTCCTCGGAGCTGTATCCGAGGTTGGACATGACCTTCGGGAAGTTGCGCATGGTGTCCACGCGCGAGACGGCCTTGTCAACGGACGCGCTCACGACCTCGACTGCCTTGCCGAAGCCCTGGGCGAGTACGTTGCCGACGGCGATTGAGATGGCCGAGCACTTCGACTTGAAGCTGTCCAGGGCGCTCTCGCTGCCCTTGATGCCCTTGTCGAAATTGGAGCCGTCAAAGGTGGCCTTGGCTGAGAGTGTGTAGTCGGCCATCCCAACCACCTCCTGCTATTCAGTTGTTATTCGGTTGTCATCCGCTGCCGCTTCCCGTACTTGCTGGCAAACGCCTGCTTGAGCAGGTCGAACTCGCTCTTTGTGACGGGAGGCGCGGAGTGCTCGGGCTGCACCTTCTTCCACAGCTCAAGCAGCTTGCGGCCCTTCTTGCGAAGGACGTTGGCCACGGCCACCTCGGTCGCGTGCTGCATGATCTCGGAGTCGCGCACGGTGCGCGTCTCAAGCTCCTTGCGGACGAAGGAAAGCTGCACGGGCGTCAGCGAGCCGTACTGCTCGGGCGTCCATCCCAAGCGGGCCGCGAAGTACGCGTAGTCGATCTCTCGGCGGAACATCCCCGCCGCGTGCTCCCTCTCTGGGGAAAGCTGACCCGCCTTGAAGTACTCGTAGCGGGTCAGCTCCCGGAGGGCCTTTACGCGCTCTGGGTCTTGAAGAAAAAACCGCAGTCGCGGGTCAGCGCCTCGGTGACGGCGGTGAAGACGTCGAGGTAGCCGTTCTCCTCGATGAGCTTCTGACCCATCTCGCGGCCCTGCTGCGGCGAGACGTAGTTGCCGCCCTCGTGCTTGATGCCGTAGGCCACGAGGTCGCGCAGCTCGCCGAGCGAGAAAGAGCCGCCGTTCTGGGCGAAGGACGCCATGATGGGGCGGTGGCTCTGCTCGTACATGTCGATGCGGGCGAAGATGAACTTGATCTCGTACTTCTTGCCCTCAACCTCGAAAGTCCTGGTGTCTGCCATTGATGGTCTCCTTTCCATCGGTTAACTGACTTGGCGTGCGGGACTAGCCCTCCGAGTCGGTGGTCGTGATGGTGATGGTCGCGGCCGTGATCTCGGTGTCCTCGGCGGCCTCGCGCATCCAGCACGGGCCGGAACCGGTGAACTCGGCGCTGTAGGTGGTGTTGTCGTCGTTGGGTGCCTCAAGCTCGTCGGAGGTGATGATGGCGAGGCCCTTGCGGATGGGGATGTACTTGACGCCGTTGTCGATGGTCTGGCGCTCGTACATGCCGACGCACACATAGGTGCCGTCCTTGAGCGCCTTGATGATGGTCTTGCGGCCCTCGTCGTCGGCCATCCACAGGCCGTCGGTGCTGGCGCTCCAAGACTTGACGCCAGCGGTCACGACCTGCCAATCACCGGAACCGTCCTTGGTGGCGGTCTCGCTGTTCTCGGCCTCGACGGTCCACGTCAGGCCCTGCTGGCCAGCGAGGGCGAGCAGTTTGGTGCAGGTGGCGTCGAGGACGGCGAGGACGATCTTCTTGCCGTGCACGGCCTGGGCGGTCTGCGCGTCGAAGTCGCAGCCGGTGGTCAGGGTGCCGGAAACCTGGGGTTCAGCCATTGCCTTGTCCCTTCTATTCAGTTGTTCGGTTGGATTGCTACTTGCAAAGGAGGCCGTAGCAGACCTCGATGCGATAGCTGAGGATTGCGTGGCCCTCGCCCGACGGGTCGCGGGTCACGACGCGCAGCCCCATGAAGTCCTGCGTGTTGAGCAGGAAGGGCTTGGGCAGCTCAAGCTCGCTCTCCATGGCCTCCTCGACCTGCTTGACGAGGCGGTACACGGGAGCAGTGGAGAAAGGCTCCACGGGCTCTGAGATGCAGTGGATGAGGACGTTGAACACGTCGAGGCACATGGTCTTGGTGCGCGCGTCCTCTGTGGTCTCGATCTCCGCGCTGAAGAGCGGAGAGGGCTTGTCCTCCGGGAAGTCGTAGCAGGTGATGCCGGTGTGCTCCGTTATGTGGTCGATGAGGCACCCCAGCATCTCCCCGATGCTCATGCGTCGAATCATGTGCCAGCCCTCCTAAGCTCGCGCTTGAGCGCGCTGTGGAGCTTCGGCCCCTGCGCCGCAACGTTCGCGGCCAGGTAGTGCTGGCCTGGGACGTAGGACGCCTTGAGGCGCTTGCCGAGCTTCGGCACGAACTGGCCGACGTTCTGGCGGTGGCCGTATTCGACGTGCGGCGCGTACTCCTTGGTGTAGCCCACCTCGGATTCGCCTCCGTCTGGCGTGAAGCCAAGGGAGGCAACCAGCTCGCCGGAATCGACGGGCGTGCCGCCGCGCTTGCCACGGTTGTAGATCTGGCGCATGTTGTCCTGGACAACCTTGTCGAAGTCGGCCTGCGACAGCCTGCGCAGGGCGGCGGCGAGCTGCCTATCGCCCTGCAACGTAATCGTCCCAGCCATCCTTCGTGCACCTCCTCACGTTCACCGCGACCGTCGGTGCCTCGTGGGTCACGCTCTCGACGGAATAGAGGACGCCGCGAACCTTGATGGCCGCGACGCCCTCTAGAGGCTCCGGTTTCGATTTGGTCAGGAATGTGCGCTCGACCATGTTGAAGCGGTTGCCCTCGGTCTCGTCCAGGACTGGCATCCAGGGCGGCGTGCGCACCAGGATGTGGTTGCCCGTCTCCACTAGCTTGAAGACGGGGTTCCTCGTCTCGTCCGTGCCGGTCTGCTCCCGCTTGTAGGTGAGCGCGCGGTACCAGCGCATGGGCACCACCTCATCGGAAGAAGCGGATGCCGCTGCGCCCTCGGTTCATCGTCCGCTTCAGCGACGCAAGCTCCTCGTCGTACTCGCCGAGGATGTCATCGATGAAGCTGTTCGACACTGACCCGCCCTCCGCTGCCGATTCGGAGGTGCTTCCCTCGAAGCCCCGCAGGCGCAGCGCCTTCACGGCCGCATCGACCACGATGGAGCCGACCATGGCTGGCAGCTCGTCTGCGGTTTCCATGCGGATCGTGATTCGGTCGATGACCGTGCGCAGCATCTCCTCGATGGCGGCGTCGCTCGGAAGCTCCTCGCCGTCGAGGTAGCGCGTCTTGACGCGGGCGCTGAGCGCGCCGACGTCCATTAGCCCTCGCTGTCGTCGGCAGTGGTGACGGTCGCGATGACGTGGCCGTACGGGTTGGGCAGGACGGGGACGAAGAGGCCGCTCGCCTTGGTCCAGGTGGCCACAGGGTCGGGCGTGTCCCACGTGGTGACGGTCACGAACTGGCTCTGGCGCTTGCTGTCGAACGCGCCGCCCTGCTCGCGCTCCTCGGGCGTGACGCCCCAGAGGCCGGTGCCGAGAGTGCCGTCAGCGCCGGTGGCGGTGACCACGAAAGCCTCGTCGGGGAAGAAGTTGCGCTGCTCGACGTAGGGCTCGCCCTTCTCGTTGGTCTTCAGCACGCCGTACTTGTCGGTGTCGGTCACGATGGTGATGCCGAACTGGTCGAAGAAGAGGGCGTTGATCTGGGCCATGGTGGGCAGGATGCCGACGCCGCTTGTGCCGAAGATGGCCTTCTGGATGGTCTGGTTTGCCTTGATCTTCTGGACGATGGCCTTGGAGGTGATGGCGATGTTGGGCGTGGAGCCGTTCTTCTCAGCGGTGTCCACCCAGCCGTTGACGTCGCCCAGGACGTCGGCGGTGGCGTCGCTCCAATCGCCGGAGACGCGGTTCTCGTCGGGGACGTCGTAATCGACCACGAAGTCGAGGCCGTTCTCCTGGATGACCGCCTTGCCCTTGGCGATGGCATCGACCTTGGCCATCTCGGCGCGGGTCACGACCATCTCAGCCATGCGGGCGATGTCATCGAAGACGTAGTTGCGCGTGGAGTCCATGTCCATCGCCATGCCCTGGGTGAGCTTCGCAACGTTCTCGGTGAGGTTGATCTTCTCCTTGATCAGAAGCTCCTCGACGCTGACGCGCTCGAAGGGCACGCGGGACGCGATGTGCGCCTCGGTGTCGTAGGCGTGGACCATGGCCACCTGCGGCAGGTTGCCGTTGGCGCACAGGCGCGTGTACTCCTGCTTGATGTACTGGGTCTTGCGGTCGGGGAAATAGCGGCTGCCGGTGTAGTTGCGGGCGACCGCGAAGTTCTGGCTAAAGTCCAGAAGCTCCTTCTCGGTGATGAGGCCGGAGAGGGTGTTAGGCATTTTGCTCGCTCCTTTCTGTTAGACGAGGTGGAGGCCCTGCTTGGCGAAGGTCTCCTTCTGCGCAAGCGCCTCACTGGAAACGCGGTCGGCGCGGACGCGTCCGGCGACGACCACGGCCACGGGGTAGGCCGCGTCTGCGGTCATGTCGTAGTCCTCAAGGACGACGCCCTCGACCGGAGCCGTGCTCTTTGCGTAGTAGGTGACGTCGGGCTGGGGGCTGCTGTCCTCGGAGAGGGTGTACTCCCCGTCGGCAAGCTCGTACCAGCCCTTGGCGCTGGGGTTCTCGCTGCCGGGTTCCGCGACGGGCGTGTAGACGTCGCCGCCGCCGAAGAGCGTGCCCGCCTTGATGATGCCGTCGGTGTCGGCCATATCTGCGGTGGCCTGCTTCGTCTTGGTGACGAGGCCGACCTCGCTCTCAAGGATGTTCAGGCTCTCGCCGAACTGCTCGGAAGTGTAGAAAGGCATTATTCCTTCCCTCCGTTCTGGTTGGCTGTCTTTGTCTGGCTGTACTTCTGTGCGAATGCGGCACCGAAGCTGACCTCGTTGGGCTTCGGGTCGGCCTTGGGGATCTCGCGCTTGAGCTGACGCTGAACCGCCTCGTTGACCGCCTTGGGCCACAGCTCCTTGAGCTGGTCGATGGCCGCGCCGGTCTTGTCGGCGTCCGCGCTCACGAACATCGCGAGCAGGTCATCGCCGAGGTTGATGTCGGCGGCCGCAAGCTCGCGGCGCGCGATTGCGGTCTGCTGCGTGAGGTCGCGCTCCTGCTCAAGCGCCTCCTTCTCGGCGCGGAGCTTCTGGGCCTCGTACTTGGCGCGCTGAAGCTCGGTCATGTTCTCAAGCTTCTGGGCCTCGGTCTGCTTGCCAGCGGCCTCGTCCTCGATCTGCTTGCGAATCTCGCGCTCCATCTTTGCGCGCTCGCGTGCGAGGCGCTTCTGGATGATCTCGTCAAGGTCGTCATCCGTGTACTTGGCCTCGCCGGTCGCGGCGTCTCCGCCCTCGCCGGTAGTGCCTTCGCCCTCGCCGCCGTCACCAGCGAGTTCGGTTCCCTGCGGGTCGATGCCCGTGGGCTCGACGTCGTTGGGGTCGATTCCGAGCTGTGCCTTGGTCATCGGTGTCTCCTTCGCTTCCATAGGGTTTTTCGTGGCCCATGCCTGCACGAGCCGTAGCTTTTTACGTGGTCCACGCCTGCACGCTCCGTGGCTTTTAACGTCGTCAACGCTCGGACGGCATGAAAAAGGCCCCTTGCCGGGGCCGTCTCATTGCTTGGATATGCGCTTCTTCTTCCACTTGAAGTGCCGCTCGATGAGGTAGAGCGATATGTCCTGCACGACGTAGGCAAGCAGCTCCTCGCCGGGGCTCTCCTCGCCGAAGCTCTTCAGGTAGTGGCGCGCCACGTGCACCGCCTCATGGGCGAGCAGCGACGCGTCTACTGCGGCGTCGTAGTCTGTGCACGGGGTCATCCACACGAGGTAGATGGTCTCCTCGCTGCCGGGGACGCGGAGGAACGAGGTCGTGGCCTGCCTGCCGACGAGGCTCTTCCAGTCCTCCTCGTATTCCCTGCCCTCAAGCCTGCGAATGACCTTGCGCGCCTTCTTCTCGGAGTGCACGAGCCTTATCTCAAGCTCGGGAAGCGCGCCGCCGCCTATGACGTCGAACTTCATGCAATCACGTCCTCAAGGGTCAGAACTTCGCCCTCGTGCGTGATGATGGCCTCAAGCTGCTCCTCGTCAATCATGGCCGAGAAGCGGAACTCCTCCTTGCCGTTGTGCTCCACGATGATCGTGGGCACCTTGGTCACGGGGATGAGCGCGTTCGCCTGGGCGAAGCGCGCGTCGTAGCGCGCGTGCACCTCGATTGCGTCAGGGTAGCTCTCGATGAGCGGGTCGATGACTCGCTCCTTGTAGTCCCGGCAAGGCTGGCAGTTCGCGTTGCCGAGGTATACGAGATGTCGCAACTGGCACCTCCTTTCGGCATGAAAAAGGCCCCTTGCGGGGCCTGACTTGGTTATTCGTCCTCTTCCGTCGGATAGAGGCTGTCGAGAACTGCGAACGCTTCGTCCGGAGTTGACATCCTTGCGTCATCGCCGGATACGAGAATCACGAGCGGCGGTCCGGTGCACACGAACTCTCCGGGCGGGATGTCGGCGATTGTCGGCTCGTACACGTCGAACCCATTCCACTCTCCGGCATGCTCGCATCCGTCGTAGCCCTGCGACCTTGCGTACCTCTCGACCTCTCGCAGCGTCATCTCTCCACCCCCCTCATGATCTTGTTCGCGGTGTCGATGTCAATCTCCATATTATCGACCCGCAGCGCCTTCGGTGCACATGAGTATTTTCTCCCATGCCACGTCTCAGTATACTTCAGGCGCTCAAGATACTCTAGCAGGGCGTTTCTGGTCTCCGTGGTCTTCCTGCCTCGGACAGACCGTTCTCCGTAGATGAGCTTGCGACGCTCGATCTCCTCTGCGGTGTAGACCTTCGTCACGATGTCCTCGCCGCGATACGACCGGTCGCATTGGGGGTCGTACATCACGAGGGTTCCCGAGCTGTCCTTGGATATGCACACGATGTGGCCTATCCTGCTCCGGCCCTTCCAGTTGAACCGGATCTCGTATCGGTTTCCCTTCTCTATGACCTTCTCAAGCCACTTGTAGCACTGCTTCGCCGTCTTGACGGACGTGTCCTGCATGAACTCTGGGCGCTCTCCGGTCTCGGGGTTCTTCCATGCGATTCTCGCGTCGCGCGCAAGCTCGTCCATGCCGCCGTACCGGGACCGGACCTCGACGTCGTAGCCCCTGCGCCGCGCCTCGTACGTAACGACGCACGACTGGCAGTTCGTCTGCCACTCCCTTCCTTCCAGGAAGTGCGGATTCACCCTTCCGCTGTCCGCGTCATCGTGGCTCATCGGCGCTCCCGGATTGATTCCGGCTATCTCGGGCATGGACCTTCCGCGCTCGACCTTCGCGCTCTCCGGCGGCGTCGAGCCGTGACGCGAGGCGTACTCGGCCTCCCATTCCTCGTAGTCGGGAACCTCGATGGTGTAGCCACAGCGGCACCACGGGTGCATGGGCGGGAAGTTCACACCGGGCTCGCGCTCATCGAAGCGCGCCGGGTGCGCAAGCTGCTCGCGCTCAAGCGCCTTGCAGACCTCGCACGCCCTTGCGTCGGCGCACGCCAGCGCGTAGTACTCGTACTCGCTCTGGTGCACCTGCGCCTGCGCCTCGTTGGTGAGGAACGTGCCCTCGGTGAAGACGAGGCGGCGGATGTCGCGCTCGGACACTCCCTCGAACCGCTCCTTGAGCGCCTTGACTGTCTTCTCGTAGGAGTCGCCGCGCGCGACCATCTGCGCGAAGTCATCGTTAAGGTAGGCGGCAAGCTTCTCACGGTTGTTCCAGATCTTCTCGCTGTAGCTCTCGCCCTTGGACCATCGGCGTCCGACAGTCGCGGATACGAGCTGCGAGTCGATGCTGTAGAACTCCTTGCCGAAGCCCATCTCCTCGGCGGCCAGGTTGGCCGACCGCTGGGCGAGCTTCTTGAAGTGCTCGTCAAGCTCCTCCTGCTCGATGGCCCCGATCTCAAGCTGCTGCATGCGGATGGCGGTCTGGATGCCCTCAAGCCGGTTCAGCTTGTAGATAGACTCGCGCACCGGCATGAGGTCGGCGTACTGCGGGTACTTCTCCGCGAAGTCTTCCATGCGCTCCATGAGCAGCTTGCGGTCGGTGTCGGACAGGTCGTGCAGGAGGTCTCGGTAGCGGATGACGTTCTGCTCGCCGTACTGCTGGTAGTAGGCCGCTATCTCGCGCTCAAGCTGCCGCGCCTGCCTGTCGTAGACCTTGGCGAGGCGCTTGTTAAGGCGATCCTCGTCGGCCTCCATCTGCGCAAGCAGCTCCTTGCGGCGGCCTGCCCAGTAGTCGGCGTCCCTAGTCATCGGCCCCCGCGAGGATGGCGTCGATCAGCTCGGCCTTGGTGCTGCCCTTGGCCACGTGGATGCCGCTCTGCTCGGCGAGGTCGTAGAGCTGGGGGTTGGTCATCTTCTTCAGCGCGGCACGCTCGTCATCGTCGGCGGCGAGCTTCTCGGCCTCCTTCGGCTCCTCGACGGGCTTGCCCTCGTCGGCGGCCACGGCGCGTGCGCCTTCCGTCACGGTGAGGAAGCGGGCGTCGGCGTAGCCGTCGGCGAACTTCACCCAGCCGTGCTCGACGACCTCTGCGTCATAGTCGCCCGCCGAGATCTGGCGCACGACCTTCGCGCCGGGGACCGGCTCCTTGCGGACGTTGAGCTTCATGCCCTCCTTGTCAGGGCTGTACGTTGCCTTCATCTGTCTCCTCCGTTTCCGTCGTGGCCTGCTCGGGCAGGCGGTTGGTCGGGAAGCCCTCCACCACGGAGGACTGAACCCGCTGCTCCTTCTCATCTGCCATGCGCTCGATCTCCTTCTTGGGCTCGTCAACGCACGACAGCAGCCCGAGCAGCGTCTCCTGGGAGACGATGCCGGACAGTGACTGGACGACGCTCGCCTCGGCCTCGACGTCCTGCGGCATGTTGCGGTGCATCGTGATCTCCACCGCCTGCCAGTCATCGCCCTCGAAGGGCTTGTCGGGGTAGTTGGCGAGCAGGCGCAGGCGCTCCTGGATGCCGAGCACGAACTTGCGCTCCTTGTTACGGGCGAGGTTGTTCATCGGCATCATGCGCATCTTGAGCGCCGTGCCCGATGCCGTTGAGAAGGATTCGTCCGTGATGTCGGGCACCATGGAAAGCTTGAAGATGAGGTTTTCCAGGCGAGTGACGAGGTTTTCCTGCGCGGTGTCCGCGTCGGGCTTCTGCAGGAAGTAGACCTTCGGAGCGCCGCCGCCCTCGCCCGAGTCCCACAGGTTGATGAGCTTGTACTCGCGGAGGTCTGCCTTCCAGTCCTCATCGAGCTTCGTGCCCTCGACCACCATGTAGGCGTCGCTGAAGTACTCGACGTCGTTGGCCTTCTCGGAAAGCACGCGGTTGTAAGCCTCGATGAGGTTCAGAACGCCCTCATAGAGTCCGCGCCGCTCTCCGTTCTGCACGAACTGCACTGCGGGCACGTCCCCGAAGTAGTGGTCCTCCGCCTCGCCGATTTCGAGCGTGCCGCTGGCGCTGTCGAAGTGGTAGACCTTCGTGGCGTCCGAGAAGCTGCCGACGATGCGGCTCTCCTCGTCGTAGGCGTAGCGCACGAAGTAGATCTTGCGGTGAAGCACGGAGTCATCGAAGACCATGAACGACGTGAGCGGGCTCACCGCGACGCTTCGCGGCCTGCCCTCGTCATCCTGGTAGAACATCTCGTATGAGACCCCGAACTTGCTGCACATCTTGCTCAGCTCGGCGTCGGTGTCCTCCTGGTGGTTCCGCGCCATGTAGTCGGCGAGGTAGGCGTCCTTCGCGTCCTCCTCGTGCCTCACGTCCACGGGGACGCCGATGAAGTAGCCCTCGAAGGTCTCGGTGATGTCGTATGCCATGTCGGCCGCGAGGCGGTTGTCCGGCTTGTACGGCTCCTTCTTGGGACGCCCGAAGATCTCGTAGTGCGTCTCGTACGCCTCGCCGAGGTACCGCAGGCGCGGCAGGTGGTTCTCGCGATGGGCGTCGATTAGGCGCTGCAGGAGCGTAGCGTCCATCACCGTCCCGGCAGGGAGCGTGAAGTCGTCGCTTACGGGCTCCTGGCCGAGCTGGTCGTAGTAGAAGCTGTGGAACTCGTGGGTCATGTCACACCCCCTCCTTGAATCCCCTGATCTGCGGGCGCTGGCCGTACGCCCTTATCGCCGATGCCAGCGAGTCGGGCATGTCGTCGTGCTCCGCGTTCTCGTTGTAGTCGAGCACCTGGTTCACCGCCTCCGCGTCGAGCGGGTACGCATCGCAGTCGAGCAGGCGCAGGCCCGCCCACTCGGCGCGCAGGTAGGTGCTCACCTTGATGAACTTGTTCTGGTTCTCCGTGTAGCCACGGCACGGGTGGCCCATGCGGATGATTCGCTTGCGCAGGTAGCCCTTGTCGGCGTTCTTCTCGCAGAAGATCGTGCCGATGCGAAGCTCCTTGCACAGGCGCAGTATCTCGGGCAGGCAGTCATCGACGTGCCTCTCGGGCCACAGCCTGATGTAGGCGCGCCAGCCGTCCGGCGTCTTTGCGAGCGCCGTGAAGGCCGTGCCGTCCTTGCCGCCGTAGGCGGCGTCGATGTGGCCGATGCCGTCGTGCAGCTCGCGCGGGTCTCCGAAGTAGCGCGGCTCCTTGAACATTGCCTCCTCGTCGGCGATGTGCTTGAGCTTGTAGTTCGCGGCGAAGAGCGACACGCTCATGCTGCGCTCTATCTTGGCCAGCTCGTCGCGGTCGATGAGGCCCGTGCTGTAGCAGTCGTACTTGACGATGTTCGGCATGAGCGAGAAGGCATCGTCCTTGTGCCAGGGCGTGCCCGTGTTGAAGATGCGGCCGCCTCTGTTCTTGATGTTCTGCAGCTCCTGGTAGATGAGCTTGATTCTGTTGCGCTCGGCCGCGCTCACGCGGTCCTTGATGTTGATGATGTCGTCGGTGAAAACCCGGTCGGCGTGCTTGCCCGTGAGCGAGCCGCCGCAGCCGAGGCCGAGGAGCTGCGCCGCGCCGGAGACGCCAAGAACGAGGTTCGTGCTCACCTCGGTCGTGGTGTCCTTGGTGAGCGCGAGGTCGATGCCGTAGAGCGTCTGGCACATCGAGCGGAAGTAGGCGCTCTTGAGCACGTTGGACGTTGCGGCAAGCACCTCCGCGACGTCCGTGTCCGTCTTGCGCATGAAGATCGTGCGCTGCTCCGGGAACAGCAGGATGATGAGCGCCAGCGAGATAGCGATGCACGTGGTCTTGTAGGAGCCACGGTGCGCCTGCAGCGTCTCGTCATCGTCGCCGAAGACCATGGCTCGAATCCACGCGTCGTGCAACTCGGTCAGCTTGTCGTAGCCGAGCCTTCTAGCAATCTCTGTCGGGTGGAGGTAGATGAGGTCGATGAGGTCTTGGCGCTCATCGGCCATCTGCCTTCTCCTTGGCGGACGCGATCATCTGCTGGATGTCGCTGGCCGCAGCGGCCACCTCGCCGGACACCTCCACCTTGTCGGCGGGCTTCTCGCCTGCTGTGTCGCGCAGGAAGGTAAGCGCCACGACGTCGCCCTCGACGGCCTTCCTGGCCACGGCGAGCACCGCCTTCTGGCCAACGGTTAGGTTAGCCTCCAGCGTCTCGTCCATGGACAGCGCCTCGATGTCGGCGAGCTTTCCCTTACCCGCTGGCATGTCGAGCACGATTCGAGCCATCTCTCGCATGGCCTTGCGCTCCCTGCGCTTGGCAGCGGAAGCCTTGCCCGCCTTTCGCGCGCTCTCTCGTCGTTGCTTCGCCGTTCGGTCGCGCGTCGGCTTGATCAGGTTCTGCTCGTTCGCCACGTCGCTCACCTCCCCCTGTCCATCGGGCTGCCGTGGTTCTCGAAGCACCAGCGGAGGCCGCGCATGCGGCGCTCCTCGGCCACGAGCGCGGCGTTACCGCGCTTTGCCGTGCTGCGCTTCGGCTTGATGCCGAGGGCCTTGCAGAAGGCGCGGCCCACGACTGTGTGAGAGTGGGCGAGCGCGCTTGCCCTGATGTAGTCGAGCGTTACCATGCGCTCACCCCCTGAGTTGTCTAGATCGGCGCGGCGGGACTCGAACCCGCGACACTGCGGCTCTACCGACTGAGCTACGCGCCGGAATGGTCGGGACTGCGGGAGTCGAACCCGCACGGCTGTCGCCACCTGCTTCTGAGGCAGGCGCGTCTGCCAGTTCCGCCAAGTCCCGAATGGCTCGCACGCTTGGTCTCGAACCAAGAACCTCGCGGTTAACGGCCGCGCGCTCTACCGATTGAGCTACATGCGAATATGGCTCCCCCTCGTGGAATCGAACCACGGTCGCCGGAACCAGACTCCGGAGTTCTACCTCTGAACTAAGGGGAAGTGGCAGGCCATGAAGGTGTCGAGCCTCCGTCTGCGGTTTTGGAGACCGCCGCTCTGCCGTTGAGCTAATGGCCTGTGTGGCGGATGGGGAGGGATTCGCACCCCCAAGTGCTTTCGCACAGCCGGTTTTCGAGACCGGTGCCTTTGCTGCTCGGCCACCCATCCGGGGAGGCACCTGCGGGACTCGAACCCGCGACCTTCGGATTAGGAATCCGACGCTCTATCCGCTGAGCTACGATGCCTTCTGGCGGAGGATGCAGGATTTGCACCTGCGGGACGCGTTTGCGCCCTACGGGTTAGCAACCCGCCGCATTCGTCTGCTCTGCCAATCCTCCGTTGCGCCGCCATTGAAGGGCGGGGTTGCGTGTCTCCCGCCCGCGCATGACAGCTTGCGCAGTATCGAGCGCCTTCCCACGAGGCGCATGAAAAATGGCCACCGCGCGTTCGACGCGCAGCGGCCAAGTTCCACCGATATGAAAAAAGGACTTGCGGTGCCCTGCTGCCCCTCAAATCCCTCGTTTACACCATATCAGGAAAGTTTTTACCTTTTGTTACCTTGCGAGGTTCACACATCTTCCACACTTGAAGACGGGCCGTCCTCTCCGATGACGAGCGCCGATTCCGGCATGTCCTGGATGGGCACGAGCGCGAGTCCGTAGCCGCACACGCCCGCCATCTTGGCCATGGTGTCGCAGCGGGGGCTGCTACCTCTCGTTATGCCGTTGCTGACGTAGCTGTCGGGCTTTCCGAGGGCGCGCCCGATCTTGTACATCGGAACGCCAACCCTGTTCCCCGCCTCTTTCAGCGCCTCGTATGCCTCCATGCGACCTCCTTGCTCTCCGCCGCAGTATACACCTTATTGCGTTGCTTGCAGTTGTGTGCAATCCGTGTGCATGTCTACACCTAATTGTGTGTACACCTAATTGTGTGTAATCTGAGGTCATCAGCTTGGCGGCTAATAAGGAGGACACAATGAAGAACACCAGCTCGCATGTGCTTGACGAGGCTCAGGCGCTCCCCGTGTGGGAGTTCATGGCCGACGCAACGCCCGAGAAAATCGGGTACGTCATGGCCTGCTACATCGACAGCCTCATCCAGAAGGGCATGACCGCTGGCGATGCGGCATTCGAGGCCATGAACGTCACGATGGAGGCCATCGCGTCCGCCGCATCCGACGTTACCGGCGAAAGCCCGCTGAGGGCTGGCGCGCTGGCCATCCCCGACACGACCGGGGAGGTCCAGTACGACTTCGAGTACTGCTACAACGAGGACGGAGCTTGGCACACCGTGCTGTTCGAGGATCTTGACGATGCGCGCGACTTCGCCACGGCGGCGCTCTCGCGCAACGAGTCGAACGAGCGGTTCATGAGCTACGCGCGCAGAATCGTCCAGGTGGACACCTGCGACTTCTACGACCACTCGATTCCCCCGACGAAAGTCAGAGTCATCCAGAACCACGAGGACTTGTAGACGAGAGGGGCGGCAACCAGCCGCCCCTCTTCTTGCGTCAGCAGATCTCCCTGATGCTGCCGTCCGGCTCACCCTTCCTGAGCTTGCACACGTCGCAGTGCGTGCAATCGACCTGCACCATCACGCCGAGCCTCGTTCCGTCGAAGGTCGGCGAGATCTCGTTCACGGCGTAATCGAGGTCGAAGTTCCTGCAGTGCTCCGGGCAGCCGTCGAGCGACGTCTGAAGCATGACTTTCACCGCTACTCCTCCTCCCTGCTCAGCAGGATGAACGTAAGGTCGAGGCCCTTCTTCAGGTACTCGTAGACCGTCTTCTTGGCGCAATCCTCGTCGGCCGCCGCCTCCTTGGCGGAAAGTCCCTCGATGTACACCTTGCGCAGCGCCTTGCCCGCCTGCGGGTCGATGCGCTGCACCGCGCTCACGTAGCCCTCGACCTCCTTGAACTGCTCGCTGTAGCCGTCCGCAAGCTCGCCGATCTCATCGATGGCCGAGTCCATGCGCAGCATGGCGTTGAGCATCTTGTCGTGCTGCTCGCCCGAAAAGCTCATCGCGCCGATGCTCGCCGAGATGGACGTGCGCGCGGACTCCGCCCGCTCAAGGCACTCGATGGACGAGTCCATCCTGTCGGCCACCATGTGGAAGCTGCTCAGGAACCTATGCGCGATCTTCTGCTCGCGCGACAGCTTCAGCCTCACGGAACCACCTCCCGTCGAAAACGTATCCGCCGCCCACGTACGGCAGCTCCTTGCCAAGCTCCTCGAAAGCCGATACCGGCATGGACTTCCTTCCTGAATCGGCCTTGAAGCCGAGCCACTTTCTGATGGGCAGGAGGAACATCCGGTGCGCCCTTCGATACGTCTCCTTGTCGTAGAACTCCACCGCGAGCATCCCGTGACAACGCTCGCCTATGGCATCGAAGTCCGCCAGCGCCGCCTCCTGGTGCGGCTTGACGTTGCCGTAGTCGAGGCGTGGGCGGTTCGCCGCCTTGCACTCCACGAGATAGGAGTCCTCGCCGGTGACCACGAGGAAATCTGCGTCAGTCTCCTCGCCTATCATGTGTCCGCCGACGAAGCGCACGCTGTCAGGAATGCGGAGCACGTAGGCGTGCGGCTCCATGCACTCGCGGAACTTCTGCTCGAACCGCTTTCCCGCCTTGATTCCGCCGCTCATTTCTCCTCCTCCCATGGCCACTTGCCGGTGATTGCGCGGCTCAGGTAGTTGCACGCCTTGGCAAGGTCTTTCAGCGTCGATTCGTGCGGCTTGTCGCCCGCCCTGTCGAAGTACTTCAGGGCGGTCACTGCGGAGAACGCTCTGCACGGGTCGATTCCATGCTGAATGAGACCCTTCATCACGATCTCCTGCTTGTCGATGGTGTGCTTGCCCTTGTAGTGCTCAGGAGTCACGACGCCACCCCCTAACCCTGTCCTCTACGTAGATGCCGACGCCGAGGATCACGCACAGCGACAGGAGCGCCGGAAGGTAGATCGGGGCGAGCACGACGAACAGCGCGGACTTGACCCGCTCGGAAGCCCTACTCATCGGCACCAGCCTCCGCCTCGCGCAGCGGCTCGCCATCGACGTCCAGGAGCGGGCAGATGCCCTCCGGCGTGCGCAGGTATTCAGCACCCGTCTGGTGGTCAACGACCACGGTCACAGCCTCGAAGTTCGTCTTGTGCTCGGAGAATCTGTCCTGTCCGGTGGAAAGCTGATAGAACTCTGCGGACTTCGGCCACGTGCTGTACTTGGTCGTAGCGAAGTGGCTTCCTCCGTTCCACATCAGGCTGATGACCGCAAACGCTAGTTCAACGACGAGAACGCCTATTCCGAGTTTGATGCCGTCACGAACGCTCATTGGTCCACCCCCAAGCACTCGCAAGGTCGCGCGGCCCAGGGTCGGCACCGTCTTCCGGGTCAATCAGGTCGGCGAGGCGATTTGCAAGCGCCTTGACGCCGAACCACGGGTCTTTCTTGCCGCCAACGGCCTCACACAGAAGCTCGTACCATGCGGCGGTGCTCTCTGGGTGCTCCATCCTATCGACTCTCGACGACACCTCTAGGCTGCGCAGCCTCTCAACCGCCTCGCGCCTCTCGTCGTCGGTGGGCATCTACCTCACCCCCGTCGAGCCGTAGCCATCGGCTCCGCGCTCGCTGTCCGAAAGCTCGGCGCGCTCCACGACCTCGCAATGCTCGTAGGGCATGATGACGAGCTGGCAAACCCTGTCACCGGGCGCGACCTCGAAAGGCTTGTCCGTGGTGTTCCACAGCGGGCAAAGCACCTCGCCCCTGAATCCGCTGTCGATGACGCCGACGGCGTTGCGCATGGTGATGCCCCTGCTTCCGAGACCGCTACGCGGGAACTCAAGGCCGACGTAGCCCTCGGGGATCTCCACGCGCAGGCCGGTCCTCACCATGGCGCTCTTGCCTGCGGGGATCAGGTAGCCCTCCACGGCGCGGAGGTCGAGGCCAGCGTCGCCCTCGTGCGCGTACTCCGGAACGTACCCGGCGTCCTCGGTCATGCTCACGTTCAGAATCGTCATTGCTGTCTCCTATCCGTTAATCCACTCGTCAACCGTCTTGTGCGGGATTCCAAGCTGCTCGCAGATGCCGCGCTCGCATCGCGCGCCCTTGGACGTGAAGACTCCGGGAAGCTCCGCAACGCCCTCGTAGCGCGGCTCTCCCTTCCACAGCGAAAGCAGCTCGCGGATGCTCATGCGCATGGCCTGCCGCCAGGGCGTGCCTGCGGGGATCTTCTCGTGCGGTATGGTCGCCTTGTGACCCGCCGCCTTGAGCCTGTCCCGCGCCTCCTCGAAGGCGTCAACGTTGTCGTTCTCGTGGCCCGATACCGGGCCGATGATGTAGAGCCTCAAAGCCCTCTCCTTCCAATAAAGTTCGGGCATGCCTGCCTGTAGCAGCCAGTCGTTGCTCCGGTAGCGCCGCACTTGCCGCGCGGCTCCGGCTCGTACCCGTTCCAGATCTCGGAGCACTCGCGCTCGTACTCGAAGTCCCTGTCCCAGCGCCCGCACTCGAAGCAGTAGTGGCGGAACTGGTCGAACCTCGGCCTCTTGATGCGCCTCACCTCATGGCCTCCTTGTAGAGACGCCTCGCCTCGGCGGCGCTCACGCGCATCGCCCTGGCTATCTCTCCGTAGGTGCACCCCGACTTCTCGCGCATGCGCCAGACGTGGTGGGCGAGCTGTTCCCTCGTGTAGGTGCGCTCCGCGCCGCCGGTCTCTTTCTTCCTGGCCATGTCCGATGCCATGTAGCACTCATCGAAGAAGATGCAGCCCTTGCATTCGCTGATGTCCCACTCGGCTCCGAAGCACTGGGGCATGCCCTCGTATCCGCTCATCTCACGCCTCGTCCGACGCGTAGAGCGCGCGGTACCGCCGGTTGCCGACAATCTGGTCGATGGTCGTGTCCTTGCGGCTTGCCGCGTAGCCGAGGCAGATTCCCTCGTCTTTCGCTATCTGGCGGAGCTGCTTGACGGTCAGCTTTTGCAGGTCTGCGCGCATGGCGTCCCATCTGTCCTCGCTCACTGCTTCGCCCTCCTCTCAGCCTTCGAGATGGCGGAGCGCACCCTGGCGAGTTCCCTGGCAGCTTCCGCCGTCTCCCTGTCTGACCACCCGGCTCCCTCCCAGTTCATCCGCATAAGCTCCTCGTCCGTGACAAGCAGCAGGTTCTCTGGGTCGAAGTTGCGCCTGTTGCCGTCGCAGAAGATGACCTTGCACCCCTCGGGCACGGGCATGCCGTGGTGCTGCTCCCAGACGAGCCTCTGCTTGAGAACCCACTGGTCGTTATGCTTCTCGCGTCGGCACTGCGCGACGTGGACCTCGACGTAGCCGTCCACGGTCACGCGCTCCTCGCCGACCTCCCGCGTGTTGTGCGGGATGTTGCCCTTCTTGAAGCGCGTCGCCCTCGTGCGTTCGATGGCCTCCGCGCTCATCCACTCGCTCTGCGGGCGGCCCTTGGTCTCGGACTTGCGTCCCTTCTGGAAGCGTCCGCCGTGGGTGCCTGACTTGATGCCGAACCGTGTCTTGAAGTTGGCTATCTGTCCCTCTGTCAGCTCGATTCCGAACCTTGCAAGGAACTCGGCGCGGATCTCCGGCTCGGTGTGGCCGGGGATGAAGGAGCGCATGAACTCAAACATATCGGGTCGCTTCCGCCACTCGATGACCGTGGTTGTAGGAAGCGCGACCATCAGGCATCGCCCCCGCTGAACATCCTCGGTAGGCGGGCGTTGGCGTCCATGGCCTCGTCCTTCATCTTGAAAGCCTTGAGCGCGACGTTAGCGTTCGCGATGACCTGCGCGGAGACGTTGGCCACGGCCTTCGCGCGGTCGATCTCGTCCCTCAGCTCGTCGCCCTTGAGGTTCTTGTCGCTGAGCCTTTCGAGCTGGGCGAGCAGGTGAGTGTTCAGGTCGCTGCAGACTCCCTTCCCCATCACAGATTCCCCTCGCTGACGCGCCTCTGCAGGCTCTTGACCCTCTCGGCAATGTCCGGGCCGTCGGCGTCCAGCTCCATGACCGCGATCTTCAGGTCGGTGAGCTGCCGCCTGTCCTCTTGGGCACCGAGCGCGACGCGCAGCGCGTCGGCGATGGCCTCGTTCCGCTCCCACGACCTCTGCGAAGAGGGCTTGCCGATGTCCTGGTACTCGTAGGCCCACTTGGCGGCAAGCTCGTCGTAGTGGTCGATGAGCTTCTTGATCTTGTCCGTCAGGAGCGCCATCACTCATCACCCCCGTAGACGCGGCACTCGGTCACGTGCGTCTTGCGGTAGTCGCTCATGAGCAGCGCGAGAACGGCCTCGCTGCTCGTCATGTCAACCTCGTCGCTGTGCTCCGTGCAGAGACCGTTGCTGAGAGGGCAGACGTTGCAGTTCTCGTAGCCGAAGCACGCAACGCCGACATGGGTGCCTGTGCACGCCCGCTCACGCTCAGCAAGCGTCTCGGCGGCGCGCTCGGGCGTCCCGAAGAGCGCCTGCCAGACGGTCTCCGCAGGCTTGGCGTCATCGTCGTTCTCCCAGTCCCCGATGCCGCTCATCGCGTCCCACAGCTCGGGGGCAGCCTCGTTGATGAAGCTCGCTGCCTCGGTCGGCGTCATGCCGTAGCGGTCCTTCAGGAGGTCGTAGATACCCCATCCGCACGTGACGATCTTGTCGGCCAGGGCGTTGAGCGCCGTGGTGATTCCTGCCTTTATGACGTTCACTTCTCGTCCTTTCCGTTGAGGTCGCGCTCGACCTGGTTGATGAACTCCCGCGCCTCGCGGTCATCGAGCACCTTGATTGCGCGCTCCATGTAGTCGGCCCTATTGACGAACTCGGCGATGAGCATGGTGGCCTTGAGGTTGTTCTGCGGTCCCGGCTTGAACGTCGAGAAGAATGCGACGAACTTCTTCATGCACCCAAGCGCGGTGAGCGCGAGGTCTCGGTAGCTGACCTGCTCGTTCACAGCACGTCTCCGTTCCTGTCGATGTAGGGCATCACGTCGCGCGCGGCACCGAGATGTGCGCTTGCCGCCACGAAGTCGGGCTCGGGGACGCTCATGTCCCTCATCGCCTCGTCAAGCATCTTTCGGGTCTCCTCGATGCGGATGCGAACGACCCTTGCGACGTCCTTCTCGCTCGTCCTCTGCAGCTCGCTCATTTCGTCTCCCTTCCGGCCAGAGCAACCTGCTCGGCCAGTCTCTCGGTCTCCTCGATGCACTCCTCGTCGGTGCGGATGGGAACCATGCCAACCATGTCGCCCGCGTGGGCCATGTCGAATCCGACCCACCGCGAATCGTCTGAAAGCTCGTGAAGCTTCCCCAGGAACGTCACGCCTCCGTGGACGTTGATTAGCTCGTCAAGCTCTGATTCCTTCAGGAAGTGCCACGGGTGCTCTTCCGGCAGCATCACGTAGCCGCACGGACACCCGAACGCGCCGTGGCGCAGCGCGCAGCGCATGCCCATGAACCACCACTCACGCACGATCATCAGAGCCTCCCCTCTCGTTCCAGGCTTCCGCAGCCTGCTCGATGAACTTGGTGTCGCGGTCTCGCGTGTTCTGCGAGAAGCATTTGGTCGCGAGCCCGCACTTACGGCACGTCACGTAGGCGATGATTCCGTCTCGCGAATAGCTCTGGATGTTCACCACCATGCGTGCCTCGCCCTTGCAGATCGGGCATCCCTTGAGGTCGTAGTGCATCTAGACCGCCGCCTTCTTGGCAATGGCAATGGCGCGGCGGATGAACTCGTCCTTTTCGATGCCGTTCATGCGGTCATCGCCGTCGGCGACGCCCATGTCGAACCACAGCCGCTCCCAGCTATCGGGAAGCTTCGCAACGAGACGCTTGGCGGGAAGGAGTCGTGTGTCGCATTTGCTCTTGCAGAGAACTGCATCGGTGTCGTGGTCAATCCGCACGACCGTGACCCTCAAGTCGTAGTAGTCGGGATAGAAGACCTCGCACCCCTCAACGATGCGGAATCCGTCCCGCGTATAGACGGGCTTCTCGTGGACGAACCTCGACGCGGGCCCATAGATGCTCCCACCGTTGCGGCCTACGACTATGCTGTCGCCCTTGACCTCGGTGACAACGCCCTTTCCACCGTCTCCGAGGTTCCAAACCGTGTCGCCGACCTTGGTCTTTGTGCCGTCCGCATCGAGCGCCCACGGACGCCTCACCGCCTCGCCGTAGCGGTAGCGGCGCAGGCCCTTGCGGTGCGAAGAGTTGAAGTAGAAGCCCTTCTTGGTGAAGCAGATGCGCGTTACGCACCTGCAGTCCTCGGTTGCGTCTCCCAGGGCGACGGCCTTGCCGTCCTCGAACATGGGCCAGCTCATGCCCTCGGGGACGGTGCGCTCGCGGATTCCGCGCTGGAACTCGTTGACCTCGTTCTTAGTGATCTCCATTGCTACTCCTCGTACGGGCGCTTTACCTCGCGCCCGCTGTTGTCGATGTACCAAACCCAAGCCGGTGCCCCCGTGTACGGGTCGTGCCGGTAGTTGTAGTGCCAGAACTTGACCTCCATTGCCTCGCGCAGGGGAATCCACCTGGCGGCCCAGCACCTGTCCCACAGCGTGTGGTAGTCGATGCTCGGGTCGAACATCCCCATGAGGGCCGGAGGGCAGGCAGAAAGCCTCGGTGCCGCGTGCCTTCCGTAGAAGTGCTCAAGCTCCCTGGCTCGGTCGAACGCCTCGGCCCTGCCGAACGTCGCGTAGCACTGCTCGACCAATGGCCTGACGCGCCCCTCGTCGCATCCGCGCTCTTCGGTGAGCCATGCGATGCAGCCTTCGAGCGGGCTCTTCTCGACCTCACGCTCCTCCGGAAACAGGTCGAGCACCATCTGGCCATGAAGCACCTTGCCCATCCGGCTACCTCCAAGGCTCGAAGGTCGTTCCGGTGTTGCGGTCGTGGATGACCCACCTGCCGTAGGCGAAGAGTCCGGGGTCGTGCGGCTCGTACGTCTTGAGCAGGTCGCCGCTCCACCACGCCTCCTGGTAGTCGAGGAACCAGACCCACTCGGGCTGGTACCTCGCGCCGCCGTGGAAGAGGTTGTGGCATCCCGTCGTGCCGCTGCCGCACAGGGCGAAGAGCGCGGGCCTCAGCTCCCACTCGCCCTGCGGAGTGCGCAGCGTGAACAGGCCCTTTGAGACCGGCGGCACGTGGTGGACGTTCGTGGCCATCCGGCGGCACACGGCGCACGTCGCGCCATCGTCCATGCGGTGCGTCCTGACGCCCTTCCCTGCGTAGTGCGCGTGAAGGTGAGGCTTGCCGTAAAGCTCGGCAACCTGCAGCGAGAGGCCGCAGAGCTGGCCGCTGTCGGGGACGAAGCTCATTGCAGCCTCCTATCCCCGCCGTCGGTGGCCACCGTCTCGCAAATCCCGGCGAGGCGCGACCCGATGGCCTTGGCGGTCGATTCGTCGCACGCCGCCATGCGCGCCGCCAGCTCGCTGACGCGAAAGTTGCTCGTGATGACCGTGGGCAGCATCGCGCCGTCGCGGGCGTTGACGATCGAGTAGAGCCGGGAGACCGTCCACGCCGTCTGCTGCTCCTTGCCGAGGTCATCGAGGATGAGGAACGGCACCTTGGAGTACTTGGCCAGCACGTCGCTCTCGGCGAGGGGCGTGCCGTAGGTGCTCTGGACCTCGATGAGCAGGTCAACGGCGTTGACCATGCGGACGCGCTTGCCGTGGTAGACGAGGCGGCGAGCGATGGCGCTGGCGAGCGTGGTCTTGAGCGTGCCGTTGTCTCCCCACACGTAGAGCGACTGGCCGCCCTCGACCTTGGCCGCGAGATCCTTGGCCATGGGGTGCGAAGCCTTGTGGTAGCGCCTGGGCACGCCCGCCTGCTCAAGCTTGCGGTAGAAGGCATCCTGCTCGGCCTTGCGCTCGCGCTCGGCCTCGGCGGCCGCCTCCTTCTCGCGGGCCTTGACCGCCTCGGCACAGTCGCACTCGGCGTATCCGACGAACATCTTGCGCTTGGCCCCGTCCTTGGAGAACGGCATGTCGATGTAGCGGGCCTCAAGCTCCTTCCCGCAGAACTCGCAGGTCTTAGCGGTCGTACTGGGCATATGAACCTCCTCCCATGGGTTTGCAGTCGTTACGGCACCAGTTGCGCACTGTGGCCTTCCAGTCCTTCATCGGCGTCCTGCCAACGCGCCAGCCGTTTGCCGTGTAGTGGTCGATGAATCGCTCGGCGGAGAACCCGGAGAGGTCGAGCCTCTGCTTCGCGCAGTACTCGGAGGCGTAGGCGGCCACCTCTTCGAGGGCGGGGGCGCGGAATCGCGCCCGCTTCTCCCCTGCTTCCTCCTTCCTGATTCCTCTTCCTAATTCCTCTTCCTCTTCGCTTGGCGCTTTGCTTGCCGCGTCGCTTGCGCCGTTGCTTCCTGTTTTGCTTGCCGTTTTGCTTGCCTGTTTGCTTGGCGCTTTGCTTCCGCCGTTGCTTCCAGCTACGATTCGCGCCCTGCTCTTGGCGAGCACCGGCATGACGGACGTGATGACAGCCTCCTGGGCGTCGGTGCGCGGCTCCGGCTCGTCCCCGGTCGCCAGGTAGCGCACGATCATCCCAATGAGCTCGTCGCCCTCGCGCCGGTTGCGGAGCCTGAGCGGCCCCTCGATGAGTGAGTCGAGCACCTGCATGAGCAGTCCTTCCATCTGGGCCGCCCTAGAAGGGGATGTCCTCGTCGTACATGTCGGCAGCGGGCGGCTGCTGCATGGGCTGCTGGGGCATCTGAGGGGCGGGCTGCTGCACCACGGGCGCGGGCTGCGCGGGCATGGCCTGCGGCTGCTGAACGGGCTGCTGGTACGCCTGAGCGGGCTGCTGGTAGCCCTGCTGCGGGTAGGCTGGCTGCTGCGGGTAGGTCGGCTGCTGGTAAGCCTGCTGCGGCTGCTGCATGGGCTGCTGGTAGCCCTGCTGCTGGTTGCTGTGGAAGTTGACCTCGGATGCCGCGACCTCGATCTTGGAGCGGTTCTTGCCCGTCTCCTTGTCCTGCCACGAGCTGTAGGCGAGGCGGCCGTGGACAACGACGAAGGTTCCCTTGGTCATGTACTGGGCGATGCCCTGGGCGCGATTGCCGAACATCACGCAGTCGATGTAATCGGGGCGGTCCTCCCATTCGCCCGTCTGCTGGTTCTTGACGGAGCGGTTGCAGGCCACGCCGAAGCTGAGAACCGGCGTGCCGCTCTGGGTCATGCGAAGCTCGGCGTTGCGGGTGAGGTTTCCGCTGATGACAGCCGTGTTGACGTTACTCGCCATATCCTGTTCCTCCTGAGTTCCAAATCCTCTGAATCTCTGCGTCTACCATGCGGAGGCGCAGCTTGTGCACGTTGATTGCCTCCTGCGAGGTCTTGTAGAGGGCTTCCGCCGCGTCGCGCGCCTGCTTCAGGTCGGCGATGTGCTCCATGCCACGGCAGATGTCGCTCGTGACCGTCACTGGCGTCCCCTTGCGTCGCTCGGCCATGATCTCGACCCGCAGGGCCTTGCGGTACTCGGCCTCGTGCTCGGCGTACTGGAAGCCGCTCTTCCGGCACTCCTCCAAGTCCTCCTCAAGAAGGGCCTCAAGCTCGTCGCGCTTGGCGTAGAGGTCTTGGAGCGTGCCGACCATTACTGGACCACCCTGAACGTGCGGCAGCCGCAGGAGCAGGAGCACTGCTCCATCTGCTCGCGGTTCTGGAACTGCCACTGGGTGCCGCAGGCGGTGCAGGCGGCGATGAACGGGCCGCTCTGCGGGACGCTGTTGTCGTAGCCGTCGCTGTCCTTGGTGTCATCGATGGAGAAGAGGTTGCCCAGGGCGCGCTTCCCCGCGTAGCTCGACGCGGTTCCGGTGATCTGGCTCTCGTCCATGCCCTTCTTGTCCTCCGGCTCGCGCGCCCAGCCGGTTGCCGACACCTTGTCTCCGGTCTCGACGTCGGTGAGGCTGGCGGTGGTCTTCACGTAGACCCAGCCGTCATCGACCTTCACGATGTCATCGTCGCAGGTGAGCAGCAGGCCCTTCTGGTAGCAGAGCGGCTTGGCGGCCTCAAGGATGTCCTCCTTGCTGCGGTACTTGTACTTGCCGAAGGCGTTGTACTGGCCCTTCTCGACCTTCAGCGTCTGCTGGATCTCAAGAAGGCTTTCGAGGATTGCGTTAGCCATTGATTGCCCCCATTCCGTAGGTGCGCTGGCAGACCTCGGCGAGGGTGCCGCGCTTGAAGACGCCGGTCACGCCGACGAGGCCGCAGAGCTTGCCGACCGCCTGCATCTGCTCGGTGGTGGCGGAGTCGATGACCATGACGCACGGCACCGGAGCGTTCGCGGGCGTGGCCTTGGCGAGGCGCACGGCCTCAAGCACCTTCGACTGCAGGGCGGGCTCGAAGCTCTCAAGCTCGTTCGCAATCTGCCAGCCCATGCTCGGCTCGACCGTGACCTGGGCAGGTTGCGGCACGGGGATGGGGGTGGGCTGCACGGGAACGGGCGCGGCGACGGGCTGCGGGGCGCTGACGGCCTCTGCGGGCTGGTAGTCGCAGGGCTGCGGCTCGTCCTCCTGCTGGTAGGACGAAAGCTCGCTCTTCATGGCGTCGAGGCGCTTCTTGTCCTCCGCCAGCTTGTGCGCCCACGCGATGGCCTCGCCGAGGTCGAGCGACTGGAAGAAGCGAAGCTCGGCCTGCTCGCCGAAGTCGCCGAGATCCTGCGCCTTGAGCGCGTCCCAGTCCTTCGCGACCTTGCGGCAGCGGTCCTCAAGCTCCTTCTTGCAGTTCTCCACGTGCGGAGACTTGTTCAGCCACTTGGGGTCCGCGATGGCCTCGTAGGGAACGACGTCCGCGAGAAGCCCAGCGACCTCCTGGTAGTGCTCGCGCAGCGCGTTCTCCTTCTCGCGCTTGCGGGCCTCGTCGGCCTCCTTCTCGACCGCCTGGATTCGCGCGACGGCGCTCTTGATCTTGTCGCGGATGGCGTTGCTGCGGCCCTCGAAGGCGTTGAGCGGGCGCAGGTACTCGTTCTTCACGGCCTTTCGGCGCTCGTCAATCTGCTTGGCCAAGCCGTTCAGGTACTTGCGCGCATCGGCGCAGGCCCTGACGTCCTCGGCGCTGTCCGCCGACGGCTGCCAGCCCTCGTAGTCCTTGAGGATGGAATCGACGTGCGCCTCAAGGGCGTCGAAGTTGGCGCTGATCTGGCCGGGAAGCGTGTGGACGGAGAGGTCTTGCTCGTCCTCCTCGATGACCTCCGCATCGACCTCAAGCGGCTCCTCCTTCTCAAGGAGGGCGATGATGTCGGCCTTCTTCATGCCCTTGTAGACGTTGATCCCGCGCACCTTGGCCTCGGCCGTGAGCTGCGCGACGGTCATGCTCTTGTAGTCCATTAGCTCACCTCGATGTTCGGCTCGATCTCGGGCAGGTAGCTCACCGGCAGCAGGCCGTAGCAGTCGATGTCCGAGTCCCTGAATCTGATTGGGTCTTCCATGAGCGATGGGTCGTGGAGCACCAGATAGCGGCTGATTCCCGCCCACCACGTGTTGTTGAAGGTGTAGGGCTCGTCGCCGACCTCGATGCTCTGGTCAACGCAGAACGCCGCCACGCGGTCGCGCACGCGGCCCCTGCCGCCGGTGCGCTGCATCTCCTTGACAAAGCCGTAGATCTTGCGGAAGGCGGCCTCGTTGGCCTCCATCCAGCGGTGCACCTTCGTGGCCATCTCGCGGCCGCTCTCGATGTGCGCCGCGCTCATGGTGCGCTCCGTCGCGTACGGGCTTCTTATGGCCTTCATATGCCCGCCGCCTGCATCGCCGTCTCGACGGCCCCGTCCATGGTCGGGATGACCCAGAGCCAAAGCACGAGGAGGAAGATGAACGCCGAGATTGTGATTCCCAGGAACAGGCCCGCCTGGAAGTCGGTGCTCAGCTTCCGCCGCGCGTTATAATGCCTAGCAGGCACAGCGTGCCTGTACTGCGGGGTCTGCGCGGTCTTCTGGCGACCAACCATTTCGGGCCGCGCGACCCTCTTTTCGTTCGTGTGCATCCAGCACCATCCTTTCGATTCCCAGATCCCCGAGCCGTATCGGCTCTGCGGCAATGATTTCCACGTCGGTATTTCCGAGGTGAAGTAGCCGCGTGCCCGCCTCGAAGACAACTGGGTTAGAACTCGCATTCGTGGTCCTCATCCGTGAACTCCCCATCGGCGAGGCAGTACCCCTTTCCGCACCCGCACGGGCATTCCGTCCAGTCGTCGCAGTCTCGGCATTTGACGATTCGCGGAGGGTCGGGGTCAACCCAGTCCTTGTCATGCAGTCCGAAGCTCACCGTTCTCCTCCTTGTCGCTTTCGAGCAGGTAGTCGAGGGTCGCGAAAGGGAAGAACTTTGCCCTGATGGACTTCCCTTCATCGATGGTCATGGGAACCTTCTCGTTGAGCTTCAGATTCACGTTCTTGCTCGTCATGCCAAGCAGGTCTGCGACGTCCTGCTGCGTTACTCCTTCCCTCGTCATCTCCGCCTTCATGTTCTTGAGACTCATTGCTCACCTCCTACGGTATTCGCGACGGCAGAATTACCGTCTGCGGTAACTTGGTTGAAGATATACCGTGTGCGGTAATCTGTCAACACCACATTGGCAAGAATTACCATTCGGGGTAAAATCCGCATTAACCGGTTACTAGATTTAGGAGTGATCATGGAATCGTTGGAGGAGGCGATCCGTCGCCTTATCAAAGAGAACTACGGTGGGGTTCCCAATTTCGCCAAGCAGATAGGCGAGGCACCGACATCCATCTATGGCGCTCTGAGCCGTGGGATGGCAAATACCAGGACCGAGCTTACCGACAAGATCTACCGCGAGCTGAACATCGACTGGGAGACGGTCAAGCTCGATGACTACCACGGTCTGAAGCTGAAGAGCGAAACGAAGAGGGAGGCTTGGGTCAGCGTCCCCCTCTACGGGTCAATCGCCGCAGGAACGCCAATCGAGATGATGTCCGTTGAGAACACCTTCGTAGTCCCAGGCGAGCTGAGGAACAGGTATCCGGAGTCCTTCCTTTTGAAGGTTGTCGGCGAGTCTATGAACCGCGCGCTGCCAAACGGCTGCTATGCCCTCATCAACCCGACGAAGGAGACGGTTGACGGCAGAGCGTACGCTGTCTGCGTCAACGGCTACGATGCCACTATTAAGCGCGTGCGCACCCTGGCCAACGGTATCGAGCTGTACCCGGACAGCACCGACCCGACAATCAAGTCCATGGTCTTCGACTACGCCGACCCCAACTCCGAGACCGTCACGGTCATCGGCGAGGTCGTTTGGTACGTCGTTCCGTTCGACTACGAGATCTAGGAGGCTGCCGTGAAGCCCATCTCGTGGCACATAGGAAGAGCTCTCGGAAAGGTTCTCGGCGGGAAATCCGGGGGCTTCGAGCGACAGGAGCAGAAGGGCGGAGCGTCCGTCGAATGGCACAAGGTGGATACCATGCCGAAGGCCAGTGGACGCGCCGACTTCGGCGAGATCTGCGGAATCAATCTGACTGACTGCCCGTACTACATCGCGGGTGACCGGAAGATTCCAATGATCACCGGAAGCCTGCTCGCCAGGGTCATGGTCGATTGCGTCGCCCTGTCCTCGGTCGTTGAGGAGGCGCGGAGGGTCGAGCCGTGTATCCCCGCGAAGCTGGACGTGTGGTTCGATGACGTGAGATATGCGACCGCCGAGATTGCCAGCAAGACGAGGACCGGCAAGACGCCGAAGTACCCTCTCACCGTGAACCTCGACGTCTCGTCACCGAGATACGAGCCAGTTGACTACGCGGCGTGGATTCAGGCTTGCGTTGACGCCGGTGGCGAGCTTCAAAGGCCCGAGCAGGGAGACGATTCTCTGGTGGCCCACATCAAGTACCTTCCTGACGGAACGGTGGGATCTGCCGACGTCTATATGTGGAGCGGCGGTAGCGGGTACCACGTGGCGGCGGGAGGAGACGGCGAGCAACTGTTCCTCACGATGGTCGAGAGGAAGCTCCCGGAGGACAGCAACTTCATAGTGACCTACAGCGTCATACCGGGCGGGGTCGGCGGCGTCACCAAGAGCGAGCGCAGCGACAAGCTCGCCGGTCTCGGCATAGACGTCAGCCAGTTCACCGTCTCAAAGGTTTCTGACGACGCGGCATGGGTGATAGGGTCTTTCCTCCCAGAAATCGGAGTGGACCTTCTGAGCGCGAAAATCGACCTCGACTTCTCGAACCCGACGAAGAGCGGGAAGGCTCCGAAGAACGTTGCGGTGGCGACGTTCACAGCAAAACCGAAGAAGGGCGCTCCACTGTCCGGCTCTGTGAGAATCGACATCAAGTACCTGAAGGACGGCTCGATGAACATGGCCGACGTCGAGTTCGAGCGGAAGGGAATCACGCTCATCTTGGCCATAAGGAAGGCGGCGTCAGACTACGTGGTCACGTGGGTCTGCATGGAGACCGACGACATGCGGGGCGACCTGTTCTCCTCGCAGACGGAGGGCGTTGACGCGATGGAGGCGATAGCAACCGCGCTGAAGCGAATGAGATAAGAAGAAGGCCCCGCTCGAAAGCTTGGCGGCAGGTGAGCGGGGCCGGGGTCGTATTGGGCTTCATCGAAGCCCGCTACAGAGGTGATTCTACCATGGCAGGGTACTATCTGATGTACCTGCGCAAGTCTCGCGCAGACGCCGAGAAGGAACGTTACGGCAAGTACGAGACGCTTGCCGTGCACGAGGAGCAGCTTACGAAGCTCGCCCGCATGGAGCGCCTGCGGGTGGCCGAGGTGTACCGCGAGCTGGTGAGCGGCGAGACGATAGAGGCGCGCACAGAGTTCAAGAAGGTCATGGACCGCATATCAGACCCTGACTGCGAGGGCGTCATCGTCCACGCCATCGACCGACTGGGGCGCGGAGATCCGGTCGAGTACGGCTGGATACTTTCGAGCTTCCGATTCACGCACACGCTCATCGTCACGCCGGGGCGCACCTACGACCCGGATAACGCGAGCGACCTGCAGCAGCTCAAGCTGCAGATGTTCGTGTCGAACATCGAGTTCGACCACATCAGGGAGCGCCTTGTGAACGGCTCCTACGCGTCTGCCGATCGGGGCAACTACATCGGCAGCAAGCCACCATACGGTTACGACAAGGTTCCCGGAAAGTCCGCCATCGTGCCGAACGAGCGCGAGGCGGCCGTCGTGCGCACGATCTACTCGATGGCCGCGTCCGGCGAGAACAAGGGTGCGATAGCACGAAGCCTGACGGACTCGGGGATAGCGACGCGCCACGGCAAGGTGTGGTGCTCGTCGCGTGTCGGGACGATAATCTCCAACCCCGTGTACAAGGGCTACGTCCGCTACGGCTACCGCCGCCAGCGCGTGGTGAGCCGCGAGGGCATGAGGTTCGTGAAGCAGACCAAGGTGAGCGCCGATGGGGACTACATTCTCAAGAAGGGCGTCCACGAGCCGCTTGTGTCCGAGGAGGTCTGGCAGCGCGCCCAGCGCGCCTTCGAGGCATCGCCCGTCAAGCGTGACATGACCATGAAGAACCCGCTGTCCGGACTCATCGTGTGCGGCAAGTGCGGTCGCGCGCTCGTCCGCCAGGTGGTCACGAACAAGTACGGCAGCCGATACGAGCGCCTGCACCACGCCTACAACTCGGAGTGCCGGTGCAGGAGCGCAGACCTCGGCGACCTCGTGGAGAAGCTGAGCGAGGCACTTGCCCAGGCGGCAGAGGACATCGAGACCGGCGTGAAGAGCTGCGGCACCGACCCGCATGAGATCGAGGCGCTTGAGCGCGCCATGGCCGAGGAGGACCGCAAGCTCGACAAGCTGCTTGAGCTTTACTACGCCGAGGCCATCACGGTCGCGGAGTTCAAGCGGAGGCGCGACGAGTCCTCCGAGCTGTCCAGGAGGCTGCGCGAGCGGCACGACGAGCTTGCCGCCCGCGCCGTTGACCCCATGGAGATCGTCACGACCACGCGCGAGGCCATCCGCCTGCTCGCGAGCGATGACGTCAGCGCGGAGGCGAAGAACGACTTCCTGCGCCGCATCATCGAGCGCATAGACTACTGGCGCGAGGACAGGCGCGGAGGCCGCATCAGGCTGGTAGTTCATATGCGCGGCATGGGCTCTCCGCCTCCTCCCACACCGTCATGAGGTCGCGCTCCACTGCGCCGAGGACGTAGACCGCGAGCATGACGTCGCGCGCGTAGACCTCCGCGCAGTGCTCCTCTAGGATTTCGCGCACGTTCTGAACTGCGCAAACGGTTGATGCCAGAGTATCGGTGTTCATTCGCTATCCCTCACTCACCAGCACGCCGACGAGGATCGCGTACTCGGTCGTCCCCTGGCCCCTCCTGTCCGCGAGGACCTCCCTCGCCCTGGCCCTCCCCATCGTCACGATCTCAGCCATGCGTCTCTCCTCTCTTCCCACGGTCTCATGCGACCTCCTAACCAACCACCAGCGCCGAGCCCAGAAGCGGGCCCAGAATCGCCAGAAACATCGCCGGGACGATGAGCGTCCCCAGAGGGACGAGCATCTTGACCGGCACCTTCTCGATCTGCTCCTCGACCCTAGAGCGCTGCTCCTCGCGAACGGCATGGGCCTGCCGCTCGAGAGCGCCGGCGAGCGGGGCGCCAAACGAGAGCGCCTCGGCGACGACCGACGCAAAGCGCCGCAGCGCGCCGATCCCCAGCTCGTCCGCGAGGCGAGCGAGCGCGTCCTCTCGCGTCCTCGCCCCGATGCGCCAGCTGAGCATCGCCTCCCCAAAGGCCTCCGAGAGCGCGTTTTTGTACTGCTCGCAGTACAGCTCGAGGGACGAGTCAAAGGAGAGCCCCGCCGAAAGCCCCAGCGTCACGATGTCGAGAAGAACCGGCAGCTCAGAGAGGCACGCCTCCCTGCGCTGCGATCGTGCCTCCGCCTCGCGAGCCCTGCGCACGACGGGAAGGTCCAGCGCCAGGTCCGCGAGCCGGGAGATCCGCGTCATCCCGAGCGACTCCCGACGCAGGTGCAGCGGACCTCCGAGCGCGAGATAGCACGACAGCGCCGTCAGCGCCGCGACGCAAAGCGTCAGCGCAAGTCCCTCGGGCCCCATCACATCACCCCCCGAATGAGCCTTCTGATCAGCAGCAGTGCCGCTCCGTCAAGCACCATGGCCAGAAGGACGCACCCGGCGCCTGAGGGCGTGAACAGGCCCTGCTGGAAGTCGGGGGACACGAGGGAGAGCACCCCGACCATCACCACCGGAAGCAGGCACACGATCCTGACCGAGAGCCTGACCTGCGCCGTCTTGACCACGAGCATGCGCTCGAACTCCCCTTGGCGCTCGGCGAGGCGCGCGGAGCGAAGCAGCAGGTCCCTCAGGGGACTTCCCGTCCGATGCGAGATGACGAGCGCAGCCGCGAGCAGGCGCGCGCCGGGGACGTCGAGCTCCTCCGCAAGGCTCGCGACGGCCTCCTCCGTCGCCACTCCGCACCTCAGACGCAAGGACATGCGCGCGAACACGCCCGAGGCGGGCCCACGCTCGTGCGACCCCACGTAATCCACCGCCTGGGAGAGCGTCTGCCCCGACCCCATGGCAACGGCGAGCGTCCGATAGATCCCCGGCATCTCGGCGAGCACCTCCCGACGCATGCGCTGCCGGCGCGCGGCATCCCGGGCAACCACGAGCGCGCACAGGGCGCAGGCGACGACGGGAAACGCCAGCGGCGTGAGAAACAGCACGGATGACGCCGCGGAGGCCAGCCCAATGCCCATGAGAAGGGCGGCGAGGGCCTCCGCCCCACCCAGGCCAAGCGAGGCGAGAAACCCCTGCGCCTGAGCCTCGCGCGCCATGCGGCGGCCAAGCTCCGTCCCGAGCAGCGCCGCGACGGGCCTCGTCCCCGCCACTCGACGGACGACGCGAGACGCCCGGCGCGAGACGAGAAACGCCAAGCGGCCCCCTGAGCGCAGGACGTCACCCGTCCCGGTGGCCAGCAGCACGGAGAGCCCGGCGAAGGCAGCCAGGCCAACGCTCATCGGAAGCAGGACCTCCATCGCCGCACCTCCCCCTCCTCCAGCACGCCGTCCAAGACCGCCGAGGCGACGAACCCCGGCTCGTGGCCCATCGACCACGTACCCTCCGACGCGTCGAACGTGACGCACTCGTCGAGCACCGCCTCCCCTCCCACGCCACGGGAGACCTCGGAGAGCGACGTCACCACGCGCCGGCCGCCCGCGAGACGCCTCGTCACCACGACGAGGTCGATCGCCGTCGCGATCTGCTCCTCGATGAGATCCGTGGGCAGGTCCATGCCAAAGCGCGCCATGAGGATGAGCCGCAGGACCGCCTCCTCCGCGCTGCCCGCGTGCAGGGTCGTCAGCGACCCGTCATGCCCCGTGTTGAGCGCGTTGAGCATGTCGATGCACTCCCCGCCGCGCACCTCGCCGACCACGATCCGGTCCGGGCGCATCCTCAGGGCGTTCTTCACGAGGTCCCTGATCGTGACCTCGCCTGAGCCCTCGATCGAGGTCCCGCGCGCCTCGAGGCGCACGACGTTGGGATGGGCGTCAAAGCGCAGCTCCGCTGAGTCCTCGATCGTGACGATCCGCTCGCCGAGGGGAATCTCGCACGAGAGGGCGTTGAGCAGGGTCGTCTTTCCGGACCCCGTGCCTCCCGCGACCGCAATCGAGCGCCGGGCGCGAACCGCCCAGGAGAGCAGCGTCGCGAACCAGCGGGGAATGGACCCGAGCTCGACGAGCCGCTCGAGGGACCAGGCTCGCGCCGAGAACTTCCGTATCGTGACCGCCGGCCCGTCGATGGCGATGGGCGCCGCCACGGCGTTCACACGGTCGCCGTTGGCGAGACGTGCGCTCACGAGCGGGCTCGACCTGTCGAGACGCCGCCCAAGCGGGGCGAGGATGCGGTCCATGACGATCATGATCTGCTCGGGGGAGTCAAAGACCGTCTCGGCGGGGTGCAGCTCTCCCCCGCGCTCGTAGAAGAGCGCCTTGCACCCGTTGATCATCACCTCGGTAATCTCCTCGTCCTCCAACAGCCGCTGGATGGGGCCGAGGCCGCACACCTCGTCAAGAACCTGCGAGACGAGCGTCGAGCGCTCGTTGGGGAGCAGCCCCTCGAATCCCTGGGTGTTGAGGATGGTCTCGAGGGCAACCGCAAGCTCGTCGCGAACCTGGCCGGAGCGCTCGCTCGAGAGCATCCCGGCGATCACGGAGAGCCCCACGCGCTCGACCAGCGCCGCCTTGAGCCGCTCCCGCGTTTCCCTCAGGTCGGCGGGTCCCCGCTCCTCGGGGCCTCGCTGCGCCTCGATCTCCCGGACCCGCTCGAGAACAGACATCTACCTCGCCTCCCTTCGCAATCCAAACAGCCCCCGATGCCATCGGGGCTCGCCTCCGGCCGCCCTTCTCGCCCCCTCCGCGTCCGGGAGTCGCCCGAGCTCCGCGAGCATCTGCGCGAGCGCCGACGCCACCGAGTCGGAAAACGGCGAGCCCGACTCCGCCAGGTCGATCGCCCGGCCGGACGCGAGAAGGTCCTCGGTCTCGAGCCCGCCCTCAAAGGTGCGGAACACCCGTGCGGTCTCGAGCCCCACCTCCGCTCGCCCGGTCGAGAGGTCCGCGTGCTCGCGCGGGTTCGCCCGATTCTCGATCCGGACGATCCTGGTGCGCGCGACGCCGAGGCGCACCGCCAGCCCGCTCGTCCTCGCCAGCGCCGCCGTTGCCCCCGGCCCGCCGTCCGAGACGATCACGAGACGGTCTGCGAGCTGCGCCGCCTGGGCCACGGCATCGGTGAAGGTCGGAGAGGTGTCCACGAGCAGGAGGTCGCACGAGGTCGCAAGCGCCGAGAGAAGCTCCCCCGCCCTCGCCGCAGCGAGCTCGGACGTCTCTGGTCGGTCGCAGGGGCCCACGACGCTCAGGCCGGGATGCGCAGTGACCCTCATGCCCTCTGCCACCTCGGGCGAGATCGAGCCGACCGCGGAAAGCCGAGAGAGGTTGCTGCCCCCGGAAAGACCGAAGCAGGAAAAGAGGTTCCCGCAGGCGAGATCGAGATCGACGGCGCAGACGTCCAGCCCCCACAGCGCCGCGTGGGCCGCGGCCGTCGCCACGATCGACGTCTTCCCGACGCCCCCGCGCCCCGAGCACATGACCACCAGCGGGGCGCGCGGCCCCGCCACATCGATGGCCACGGGACGGGGCGGGGGCGCAGGGACGACCGGGCTGACCGGGCGACCCCCATCGCCGGTCCCGATTGCCGCGTCAAGGTCGATGACGAGGTCGATGCCCGCCCGCGCGGCGCGGGAGCGCAGGGAGCCCGTGACGCCCCGCTCCGCCAGGGCAACGGTCCGCGCGCCCCCGTCGCTCACGATGGCGGCCGCGAGATTCACGGGAGAGACGCCGTCTGCCGACGGGCCCACGAGGGCGCAGAGCTCACCCGGCACCGCCTCGGCGATCGCCCCGCGCAGCGCATCGGCCGACCCCACGAGCTCGAGAGACGCCCCCGGGTCGACGCCGAGCAGCGCGACGCGCAGGGCGGCGCGGTCGCGCTCCGCGCACAAGGCCACCCACTCGCTCATGAGCTCCCCTCCTCATCCGTCGTCTCCTCGGGCATGACCGACGTGGGCGCGATGCCCGAGCCCTCCGCGAGCCCCTCCGCATCATCTGCGGGAAGGGCGAGCCGCAGGCTTCCGTCCGCGCTCGACGAGAGGACGCTCGCCACCGCCTCGGGCGTCACCGCCACCGTGACGCTGCCCTGAGACCCGATCCCCGTCTGCTCTCCCAGCGCGCGCAGCACCACCAGATCAGCGCTCACCAGTCCCACGCCCGTGTCGCTCACCCGATAGGCGACGAGCGTCGTTCCCTCCGTCGCGGACGGGGGAAGCCCCAGGCTCTCGGTGACCGGAAGGGACAGCGCGACGCGGCCGGACGGGACCTCGATGGCGTCCTCGTCGTCGCGGAAGTTGAGGTCCGTAAGAGGCGCGCCCGCGGCGGCGGGAATCGTCACCTCGGCACCCATGACCTCGTCAAGGCCAACCACCGCCCCCTCGGGCGCAAGGTCGGCGAGCCAGTCGCGCTCCGTGACGTTTCTGCCGTCCACGACCTCGCCCGCCTCGAGCCCCTCGGGGGCAACCACGAGGCTCACGACCTCGCCGCCGTAGCGCTCGAGGGCCTCGGCCCTCACGCGGTCGGCCTCCTCCTGGACGTGCTGGCCGTACAGCGCGCAGAGCATCATGGCGAGAACCGCGCACGAACCTGAGATCGCCAACCTGAAGCGACGCGTCATCGAACAGACCCCCTTCCTCGCGCCTGCGCCGCAAGCGCGGTGCGTGAGGGGATTCTCCGCCCACCGGAGCCGGGGGACGGCAAGCTCGCGAGAAACCTCGACACGACGCCGACGGGGAGCTGACCGCACGCTGACATAACGGCCGTTCGGGCCGCTCAGCAACTTGACATAAGTGAATGAGCGTGAAACATTCGACGTTTCACGCTGAGGAGAACCTGTGAATCCGCAGGTAATCCGATTCTATATTTTATATGACCACATCAGGGTCGAGAGAAAGGGCGCTTTCGCGCATCTCCGCCGCCAAAGAGACGTAGCACTCGAGCCGACGGGACGAGAAGCGCCCCTCCCGCTCGCCGGCGCGCACGCCGCATCCCGGCTCATGCGTGTGGGTGCAGTCCCTGAAGCGGCACTCGCGCGCCGCCTCGGCAATCTCCGGGAAGACCTTCGCGAGGCCGCGCTCGTGGCCGACGATCGGAAGGCTCCGAAGCCCCGGCTCGTCGACGATGACCCCGCCTCCCGGCAGCGAGACCATGCGCCGGGCCACCGTCGTGTGCCGGCCGGCGTCATCGCTCGCCCGCACCGCGCCCGTCTCGAGCACGTCGCGTCCGAGAAGGGCGTTGAGCAGCGTGGACTTGCCCGCCCCCGACTCGCCCAGCACGATCGCCACCGTCCCACGCGGCACGAGCTCCCTCACGGCGTCCGTGCCCCAGGGCACGTCGAGCCGGGCCGCGCAGACGCCCACCCGACGAGCCTGCGCCCCGTCCGCCGTCGAGGAGGTGAGCGCGATCCCGCATCCCTCCCCCAGGACGTCGCGCACCGCCGCCACGTCCTTCTCGAGCGTCTCGTCCGAGGCGCGGTCGGCCTTGGTGAGCACCACCGCGACGTCCGACCCGCAGTCGCGCGCGATGACCGCCGAGCGGGCGATGCGGTCGCACGACACCGGTCGCTCGCCGAGCTGCTGGACCACGAGCACAAGGCCGACGTTGGCCGCGAGCGTCTGACGCTCTCCGCGGGCGCCCCCGCGCCAGCGGGCGATGTCGCTCTCGCGCGGGAGGATCTCCTCGATGAGGCCCATGTCGTGCCCGTGAGGCCTGCGGGCGCACACCCAGTCGCCCACCGCCGCGCGGGAGTCCGCGCGGCCGCACAGGCCGTCCTTGGTGAGCCGCGTCGAGAACTCCGCCCGGAAGGTGGCGTCCGCCGCGAGCACGGCGGGATAGCCGCGGTCGAGGCGCACGACGCAGCCCATGACCAGCTCGTCCTTATCGGCACCTGCCTCGACCGCCCGCTCGCAGGCCCCGACATACGCCACGCGCTGGCCCTCGCTCGACGAGAGCTCGTCAAAGGAGGGCAGCTCCGTCAGCGTGGAGAGCGCAGGAAGGCTCCCCTGAGTCCCGTCGGCGCTCCGCACGCGCCTTTTCTTGGATGATCGCTTGGCCACGACACCCTTTCCGTTGCGTCTTTTGTCTCCGCAAGTATAGCCGTGGTGCATGGCCGCATCGGGGATTGTTGCCAGTGCGTCACGCTCCGGCGCAGGCGGTCGCCGCCCGTCATACTCAGGCATGTCACGTCGCCGCAGGAACGGAGCCCCCATGATCGGCACCATCGGACTTTTGCTCGCCGTCGTCGCAATCGTGCTGCTCGTCTGGCGCGGCTGGCACATGGCCATCGTCTCGGTTGCGGCGTCGCTGATCGTCATCCTCGCGAACGGCATAGATCCGCTCGAGAGCATCAACGTGAGCTATCTGGGCGACATGTCCGCCTTCGTGGGCAGCTGGTTTCTCCTCTTTGCCCTGGGCTCTATCTTTGGGCGCATCATGGGGGACTCCGGGGCCTCGGCGGGCATAGCGGCAAGCATGCTGCGCCTCGTGGGCGAGCGCCACGCGCTGCTCGTCATCATGGTCACGGGCCTCGTGCTCTCCTATGGCGGCATCAGCGCCTTCATCATCGCGTTTTCGGTCTACCCCATCGCGGCCGAGCTCTTCGAGCGCGCGGACATCCCCAAGAAGCTTATCGTCGCCGCGATCATGGTCTGTCCCGCCACGCTCGGCATGGTCATGATGCCGGGCATCCCCTCCACGCAAAACCTCATCCCCGCGAGCTTCCTCGGAACCGACGCCTACGCCGGGGCGCTTCTCGGCGTCATCTGCTCCGCGGTGATGTTCGCCGCGTCCTACGCCTACCTGCAGTGGGAGATCGGGCGCTGTCGGGCGCGCGGGGAGCACTTCGCGCCGAGCCCCGGGGAGACGCTCTCCCGCCCGGACGACGCCGACACCCCGCCGACCTGGGCGTGCTTTGCCCCCATCGTCCTTCTCGTCATCTTGGTGTTTGCTCTGCAGACCGCCGGCATGGGAGCCACGGACGCGGTGGTCGTCTCGATGACGGCGGCGGTCCTTGCCGCGTGTGCGCTCTTCCGCCGGCGCGTCCCCGGCATGAGGCGCGCCGTCGGGGAGGCGTGCGCGAGCGGCCTGGGGTCGCTCGTCTCCGTGGCGGCCATCATGGGCTTTGGTGGGGTGGTCGTGGACTCCCCCGCCTACCAGGGCATCGTCGCGGCGCTCATGTCCACGAGCCTGAGCCCGCTGTGGCAGGGCTTCATCACGATCTTTGCCATCGCCGGCATCACGGGCTCGGCCATCGGGGCGCTCAACATCTACCTTGGCAGCATGGCGCAGACGCTGCTAGCGACCGGGCTCGACCCCGCGATGATGCACCGCGTCCTCTGCATGGCATCCGTGGGCCCCGCCACGCTTCTGCCCCACACCTCGGCCATGGTCGCCGCCAACCAGGCCGCCCACACCGAGGTGAGGGACACGTACCGCTACGTGCTGGTCTCCTGCGCGTTGCTGCCGATCGCCGTGTCGCTTCTGGGCATGGCCCTCGGCCTCGTTGGCGTGGTGTAGGGCGGCTCTCCGTTCTTGTCCTCCCCAGAGGACAAGAACGGAGAGCCGCCTCAACCCCTAACGTGCAGCTTCACCGCGCCGTGCGACACGGGCACGCCAAAGAGGGCCCGCTCGAGCCCAACGCCGCACCGCGTGGCCTTGAGCAGCCGCTGATACAGCTCGGCGACCTGCTCCGCCGGGGCCGGGCCTCCCGGCTGGCGGGGGATCTCGTCCTCGAAGAGCGCCACGGCCCCCATGAGCTCCGCGTGGTCTGACATCTGGTCTAGCTTGATGGTGTTTATCGTCCAGTCCATGTGCTCGAGCGCCTCCTTGCGGCGCAGGTCCTTCTCGGGATCGAGGTGAAACTCGAGGCTGTCATACTCCGCCCCGCGCCGCACGGCCGGCCAGGCGATGTCGATCGAGCAGCTCCTCGTGCCCGTCACCGCCGCCGCGGCGTCGTCGAGCGGAACCACGTAGTTGAGCTCCGGCCGCACGAAGGCGAGCCCCCGGTGGCGCCCGGGCAAAAAGAGCTCTCCCGTCAGCACCGTCTCCATCGGGGAGCGCGCGGCGTCGCACACCCAGCGCAGCGCCTCGCGCGCCCGGCTGAGCCCGTAGAGCCCCGAGAGCGCGTCCACGACCTCACCGATCTTCTCGACGGACGTGAGCGGCGGACGCTCGTAGTAACCTGAGACCATCTCGGAGAAGTGGGAGTAGCGCCCGCACAGCTCACAGCCAAGGACGACGGCACCCACCAGCGAGAAGCCCCGCGCCATCTGCACGAAGCAAAGCTCCGGACCGGCCGCATAGACGTCCGGCGCGAGCTCCAGCAGCAGCCCCTCCGGCATGACCGGCAGTCCAACGTTATGCGTTTCGAAGGCCTCGGACTGGATGGCGCGCACTCCCTTGGCGGCAAGAACGTGGACCGGAACGCGACGAATGCCAAACTCACTCAGGTCGAGACGACGAAGCTCCCGGGAGTCTGTCGAGATGAGTCCCATGTCCAGAGCCTCGCTTACGCGAGGATAGGCCCTCACCTGCGGCGGAACGGCACGCAAGAGCTCCAGGGCGGAGTTGTGAGAGATGACTACCGGCATACGACCCCCTTCGCTCGCAAGCGATGGGGGTCGCCGTGCCAGACACTCTACCACAGCCCGATCATGAGACATTGAGTCGACCTTAGGCCGAAGACGGAAAGAATTACCTACTTCAAAACCAGTAGGTAACGGGCCCATAATCGGAGAAGAACCCCTTTTGAATGCAGTTACCTACTGGTTTTGAAGTAGGCAACCGATCAGCCCAGAACAGCCGCGCCGAGAAGGGCATCGAGCCGCGAAAAAACGGGGGCGGGGCCAAAGCCCCGTCCCCGTGGACGCACGTATGTCGAGAAGGACCGCTAGTCCTGGTTCTTCTCGATGGAGCGCATGACGGCCTTGTAGACCTCCATGATCGGGATGATCAGGAAGGCCAGGCCGAGGGCGGCGGCGAGCGCCTCCATCGGCAGCTCCATGAAGCCGAACATCTCGGCCAGGAACGGGACCTCGACCACGATGACAGTGAGGATGAGGGCCAGGATCGCGGCGCCCCACAGCCACTTGTTCTGCTTCTTCATGGAGAACAGCGACGCGCGGCGGCTGCGCATGTTGAAGCAATGGAAGATCTCGACCATCGAGAGGGTGATGAACGCCATGGTGACGCCCTCCTCGTCGGCGGTGCCCGCGATCATGTCGGCGATGTTGATGTAGCCCATGTCGAGGTAGACGCCCACGAAGAACGAGGCCAGGACCAGGATGGTGATGACGATGCCCTGGAAGAGGATGTCGACGCCCATGCCGCCCGCGAAGACGCCGTCAGAGGCCTTGCGCGGCTTGCGCTTCATGATGTCGCCCTCGGCCTCCTCCATGCCGAGCGCCAGCGCCGGGAAGCAGTCCGTGATGAGGTTGATCCAGAGCAGCTGGACCGGCTGGAAGATCGTGAAGCCCACGAGCGTGGCCACAAAGACCGAGAGCACCTCGGCGATGTTGGCGGAGAGCAGGAACTGGATGACCTTGCGGATGTTGTCGTAGATCCTGCGGCCCTCCTCCACCGCGTTGATGATGGTGGCGAAGTTGTCGTCGGCAAGGACCATGTCGGCCACGTTCTTGGTGACGTCGGTGCCGGTGATGCCCATGCCCACGCCGATGTCGGCGCGCTTGATGGACGGGGCGTCGTTCACGCCGTCGCCGGTCATGGCCACGATCTTGTCGCGGCTCTTCCAGGCGTCGACGATGCGGGCCTTGTGCTCGGGCTGGACGCGGGCGTAGACGCTGTACTCGGTGACCTTCTCCTTGAAGTCCTCGTCGGAGATCTTGTCGAGCTGGGCGCCCGTGATGGCCTCGGAGGCATCCTTGCAGATGCCGAGGTTCTTGGCGATGGCCACGGCGGTGTCGATGTGGTCGCCGGTGATCATGACCGGGCGGATGCCGGCCTCCTTGGCCTCGGCGATGGCCGGGGCGACCTCAGGACGCTCGGGGTCGATCATGCCGGAGAGGCCTACGAAGACGAGGTCGTGCTCGAGCGCCTCGGGGCTGCAGTCGGCGGGCAGCGCCTTGTGCATGCGCACGGCGGAGGCGAGCACGCGCAGCGCCTGGTTGGCCATGTCCTTGTTGGCGGTCATGATCTTCTCGCGGCGGGCGTCGGTCAGGGTCTCGACGGTGCCGTCGGCGTTCATGACCTGGGTGCAGCGGCCGAGCACCACGTCGGGGCCGCCCTTGGTGTACTGCTCGAAGGTGCCCTCGGGGGTCTTCACCACGACGGACATCATCTTGCGGCCGGAGTCAAACGGGGCCTCGCCCACGCGCTCGTAGCGATCGGCGTTGCCGCTCTCGTAGAAGCCGAGCTTGGCGGCATCGTTGACCAGGGCGCACTCGGTGGGCTCGCCCACGGCCTCGCCCTTCTCGGCGTCCCACTTGGCGTCGGAGCACAGGGCCATGGCGCGCACGTGCAGCTCGTCGGGACCCTCGACCTCGTGCTTGGTGACGGTCATCTTGTTCTGCGTGAGGGTGCCCGTCTTGTCCGAGCAGATGATCTGGGTGCAGCCGAGCGTCTCGACGGCGGTCATCTTGCGGATGATGGCCTGGCGCTTGGACATCTTGGTGACGCCCATGGAGAGCACGATCGTGACCACGGCCACGAGGCCCTCGGGGATGGCGGCGACGGCGAGCGACACGGCGACCATGAAGGTGTCGAGGATCATCTCGGGGTTGGAGCCGAGCTCGCCGCCGTGGCGGATGAGGTCGACGGCGAAGATGATCACGCAGATCGCGAGCACCAGCTTGGTGAGGATGCCGGAGAGCTCGTTGAGCTTGACCTGGAGCGGCGTGAGCTCCTTCTTGGCGGTGGTGAGGGCGTCGGCGATCTTGCCCATCTCGGTCTTCATGCCGGTTGCGGCGACGACGGCGCGGCCGCGGCCGTAGACCACGGTGGAGCCCATGTAGCACATGTTCTTGCGGTCGCCCAGGGGCACGTCGTCAGTGCCGGCGTCGAGCGTGATCGGCTCGACGTGCTTCTCCACGGGCACGGACTCGCCGGTGAGGGCGGCCTCCTCGATCTTCATCGAGGCGCTCTCCAGGACGCGGCAGTCCGCGGGCACGGAGTCGCCGGCCTCGAGAAGGACGATGTCGCCGGGCACGAGGTCGGCGGAGGGCAGGTGGGTCAGCTTGCCGTCGCGGATGACCTTGGACTGGGCCGCGCTCATCTGCTGCAGGGCCTCGAGGGCCTGCTCGGACTTTGCCTCCTGGACCACGCCGAGCACGGAGTTGATGATGACGACGGCCATGATGATGATGACGTCGGCCCACTCGGACTCGCCCTGGATGGTGCCGGTGATCGCCGAGATGGCGGCCGCCACGATGAGCATGATGACCATCGGGTCGGCCATCTGCTCGAAGAAGCGCTTCCAGAGCGGGGTCTTCTCCTCCTTCTCGAGCTCGTTGGGCCCGTATTGGGCCAGGCGAGAAGAAGCCTCGCCCGAGCTGAGACCGCTCTCCTCGTCAGAGGACAGCTCGCTCAGCACCTCGTCGGTAGGTACCAAGTACTCCTTCATTCAGTTCCCCTCCTGGGAAATAGGCGCCCGGCAGATTGATGCCCGATCATAATTCCCCAGGAAGGGGCAAGGGCCCATCAAGGCTGCCATGCCGGACGCATGGATAAAAACACGAGGGCTATTCTACCCGACGCTGGGCTTACATTTCATTGTCCCTTTGACCAGTTGAGCGGTTTTGGTGAACGTCTATCGATGTCGCCGCGACCATGCGACGTCGCCGACCTCGCCGCGCCCGTCTCGGCGTACCCTGAGACCGATTTCAAAATCAAGCTGGAATCGGCGGGCGATCACTTACGCCACCCTTGCGTGCGCTAAACTTGGGGCCGATAGACTATCGCCGCGCGTGCGCCTTACGCACACAGAAGGGACTTCTTACGATGAACATTCTTTTCTACGGAACCGCCAGCTACGACAGGGCTTCGTTCACCAAGGAGCTGACCGACTACCCCGAGATCAAGATCGACTTCACCGAGACCAACCTCACGCCCATGACCGCCGCCCTCGCCCGCGGCTACGATGCGGTCTGCGCCTTCGTCAACGCCGACTGCGGCGCCATGACGCTCGAGATCCTTGCCGGGTTTGGCGTGAAGCTGCTGCTCATGCGCTGCGCCGGCTTCGACGCCGTCAACGTGGCCGTGGCCAAGGACCTGGGCATCAAGGTCACGCGCGTCCCCGCCTACTCCCCCGAGGCCATCGCCGAGCACGCCATGGCCCTCGCGCTGGCGGCCAACCGCCGCATCTGCAAGGGCTACATCCGCGTCCGCGAGAACGACTTCTCGCTCGACGGCCTAGTGGGCAACACCCTGCACGGCAAGACCGCCGGCATCATCGGCACCGGCCGCATCGGCGCCGCCCTCTGCCGCATCTGCAAGGGCTTTGGCATGAAGGTCCTGGGCTCGGACCTCTATCCCAACCAGGGGCTCGTGGACGAGGGCGTCGTCGACGAGTACGTGGACTACGACGAGCTCTACCGCCGCTCCGACCTCATCTCGCTGCACGCCTTCCTCAACGACGAGAGCCGTCACATGATCAACGACGAGTCCATCGCCAAGATGAAGGACGGCGTGATCTTTGTGAACACCGGCCGCGGCGGGCTCGTGGACACGCAGGCCCTCATCCGCGGCATCCTCTCCGGCAAGATCGGCGCCGCGGGCATCGACGTCTACGACGAGGAGGGCCCCAACGTCTACCAGAACCGCGCCGGCCAGGTCATCGACTCCATCACCGCGCGCCTCTGCTCCTTCCCCAACGTCGTCATGACGAGCCACCAGGCCTTCTTCACCCACGAGGCCCTCGGTGAGATCGCCCGCGTCACCCTCGACAACGCCAAGGCCTTCGCCAACGGCACTGACTTTGTTGACCGCAGCGTCGTCTGCTAACACGGCAGCGACGCGGTAAGAATCGCCTCTCGAAGAAAGGGCACAGATGGCATTCAACAAGAAGAAGACCAAGATCGTCTGCACGATGGGTCCCGCCGTCGAGGACGAGGAGGTGCTGCGTCAGCTCATCCTGCACGGCATGAACGTCGCGCGCTTCAACTTCTCCCATGGTAGCCACGAGTACCACCGCAAGAACATCGAGCGGGTCCGCGCCCTCTCCCGCGAGCTCGCCATCCCCGTTGCCATCATGCTCGACACCAAGGGCCCCGAGGTCCGCACCGGGCTTCTCGAGGGCGGCAAGAAGGTCACCCTCGAGACCGGCGGCACCTGCGTCATCACCACCGACGACGACGTCGTGGGCACCGCCGAGCGCTTCTCGCTCGACTACAAGAACCTCCCGAACGAGGTCGAGGAGGGCACGGTCATCCTCATCGACGACGGCCTCATCGGCCTCGAGGTCGTGAGCGTCGAGGGCAACGACATCACCTGCAAGATCAACAACGGCGGCGAGCTCGGCGAGCGCAAGGGCGTCAACTTCCCCAACCTCAACATCAACCTCCCCTCCGTCACGCCGCAGGACCGCGCGGACATCATGTTTGGCTGCGAGCTCGGCATCGACGCCATCGCCGCCTCCTTCATCCGCGACGGCGAGGCCGTTCAGGAGATCCGCAAGATCTGCATCGAGATGGGCACCCCCAACGTCCTCATCTTCCCCAAGATCGAGAGCGCCCTGGGCGTCAAGAACTTCGACGAGATCCTGCACGCGGCCGACGGCTGCATGGTCGCCCGCGGCGACCTCGGCGTCGAGGTTCCCGCCGCGCAGGTCCCGCACATCCAGAAGACCATCATCCGCAAGTGCAACGAGCACTACAAGCCCGTCATCACCGCCACGCAGATGCTCGACTCCATGCAGCGCAACCCGCGCCCCACGCGCGCCGAGATCACCGACGTCGCCAACGCCGTCTACGACGGCACCGACTGCGTCATGCTCTCCGGCGAGACCGCTGCCGGCAAGTACCCGATCGAGGCCGTCAAGACCATGTCCGACATCTGCAAGGAGACCGAGAAGTACCTGCCCGAGCGCAAGGAGTACCACGAGCGCGGCGGCATGCGCAACGTGAGCGGCGCGACCGGCTTCGCGGCGCTCGAGATGGCCGACCGCGTGGGCGCCAAGTGCATCCTCGCCCCCACCAACTCCGGCCGCTCCGCGCGCCTCATCTCGACCTTCCGCCCGCGGGTGCCGCTGTTCGCCACCTCCCCCAACGAGCAGACCATCCGTCGCACCTGCTTCTACTGGGGCGTCTACGCGTACCGCACCACCGAGCAGGGGTCACTCTCCAGCACGCTCTACAACGCGCTGACCACCGCCAAGCTCAACAACCTCGTCGACACCGGCGACATCGTGGTCATCACCGCCGGCGACCCGCAGACCTCGCCGCGCATGGGCGACTACACCACCTCCACCAACATGGCGATGGTAGCCCAGGTGCAGTAGGCGGGCCATTTCTCCCGCAACGGCTGAGGCCCCGGGAAGTTCCCTCCAGGCGTGCTCTTCGAGAAACGCCTTTCGGGAACTTCCCGGGGCCTCTTGCTGTCGACGAGTCCCTTACCGCAGGGTTTGGTTGGGACGCCCCCTACCGCTCGCAGCGCCAGTAGTAGGCAGAGTAGGGCTTGAGCTCGGAGCCGCCGCCGAAGTCGTGCTCCTCGCCGGTGATGAGGTCGACCGCGCGGCCGCATTGGGCGTCGAAGTGCACCGTCGCCGGCTCGCCGCTCGCGTTGATTGCCACGATCACGCGCTCGTAGGTCCCGTGCTCGCCGCCTGCGTAGGTACGCTGGAACACCAGCTGCTGGGGCTGGCACTGGAGCTGCGCGTAGTCGCCCCAGACAAGGGCCGTCGAGTCCTCGCGGGCGCGCGCAATCGCCGCGACCCAGTCAGTGAGCGCGCCCCACTCGGGCGCGTCGAGCGCCGGTCGTAGCTCGTGGTCGCCGGGAAGCTGCTCGCCCTCGATCCCCCACTCGGAGCCGTAGTAGACGGCCGGCACGCCGCTCATCGCAAAGAGCAGGCCGTAGAGCGGGACCAGCTGGTTCTTGTCGGTGAGCTTGGTGGCGATGCGCGGCACGTCGTGGTTGTCCACGAAGTCGAGCATGTGGCGGCCGGTGTAGAGGTCCCACGGCTGGCTGCCGCTCTGGCGCTCCAGCGCGTAGGCGATCTCGTGCATGTTGGCGGCGTTCATCGACGACCAGAGGCCCTTGTAGGCCTCGTAGTTGGTGACCGAGTCGCAGAGGTCGTCGCCCATCCACTGGTTGTAGTCGCCGAACATGGTCTCGCCCACCAGCGGGAACTTCTCGCCGCGCTCGCTGCCGATCTGGTTGGCGAGGTTGCGCAGGAAGCGCAGGAACCCCTGGTCAAGGCAGTAGGCCACGTCCAGGCGCAGGCCGTCGATATCAAACTCGCGCACCCAGCCGCGGATGACGTCCGCCAGGTAGTCGTTGAGCTCGCCGTTCCAGTGGTTGAGCTTCACGAGGTTCTGGGCACCCTCCCAGCAGCTGTAGGAGAGACCGTCGTTGAAGCAGTTGTTGCCGTTGAAGTCGATCTCGAACCAGCCGGCATAGGGGCTCTCGCCGCGGCGGGCGAGCACGTCCTGGAACGCCCAGAAGCCGCGCCCCACGTGGTTGAACACGCCGTCCAGCAGAACCTTGATGCCGGCATCGTGACAGGCGTCCACCACGCGGCGCAGGTCCTCGCCCGTGCCCAGGCGGCAGTCGACCTTGGTGTAGTCGCGCGTGTCATAGCCGTGCGCATCGGACTCGAAGACGGGGTTGAGCAGCAGGCACGTGACGCCGAGCCGGGCCATGTGGTCGATCCAGCCGTTGTCAATAAGCTGCAGGATGCGGTGCTCGAGAACGCCGTCGTTCTCATGCGGGGCGCCGGTGAGGCCCAGCGGATACACCTGATAGACAAAGGACGGCTCGTACCAGCTCATGCGGGAGCTCCTCTCAAAGACAGTGGACCTCCAACATTCTAGCCGCCTCCCGCTCGCCTATTTTTGCGGTGGGTCAGCGGCAGACGGCCGCGTGGCAGGGTATGTACACCGCCTCTTACGGGTATGTACACCCGCCGGTTTTGGGTTGGTTGCAAACGCGCAGGTAGATAAGCTGGCGAGAAGAACGGGCGGCTCGGAGGGGTGTACATACCCTCAGGCGGGGGTGCACACACCCTCGCGCTGCGGCCGCGAAGGACGCGCGACAGGAAAAGGGCGGCCCCAGCGGGACCGCCCTCGGGAAAGGGGACGCCGGAAGCGAGCGTCAGCGCTCGTAGACGGTGCGGCCGCCCACGATCGTGCGGACCACGTCGTAGGCATCGTCCATGAGCACGAGGTCGGCGCGGGCGCCCACGGCAATACGGCCGCGGTCGGCCCAGCCGAAGAGGCGCGCGGGGTTCTCGGAAAGCGGCTTGGCGGCCAGCTCAACCGGAGCCCCCGTGAACTTCATGAAGTTGCGCAGCGCGGTGGCCTGCGTGAGCGTGGAGCCGGCGCGCACGCCCGTGGTGGCGAGCTTGGCGTCGCCGTCCTCCACCACGACGTCGTTGACGCCGAGCTTGTAGTTGCCGTCGGGCAGGCCCGCGGCCATGATGGAGTCCGTGATGCCCAAGATCTTGTCCCAGCCCTTGACTTTGACGTAGAGGCGCACCGTGCCCGGGACGAGGTGACGGCCGTCGCAGATCGTCTCCGCGTAGAGGTCGCTCTCGAGCGCCACGCCAAAGATCGCGGGCTCGTGCTGGTGGAAGAGGCGCATCGCGTTGCCCACGTGCGTGGCGGACTTGGCGCCCGCGTTCACGCACGCCCAGGAGAGGTCGTAGCCAGCGCCGCTGTGGCCGATGGCGGAGGTGATGCCCAGGGCCTCGAGCTGCGGGATGAGCTCGGGCACGCCGGGGACCTCAGGCGCGAGCGTGGTATAGAGGATGTGCCCGCCCGCGGCCTCCTGGTACCGGCGGAACAGGTCGACCGAGGCCTCGTGCATGAGCAGGTGCTCGGGCATGGCGCCCTTGTACTCGCTCGAGAGGCACGGCCCCTCCAGGTGGATGCCGAGAAGCGCGGCGCCGTCGTAGGGGCCGCCCTCGATGACCTGGCGCGCCTGCTCGATGCACCAGAGCGTCTGCTCCGGCGTGTCCGTGAGGATGGAGCAGAGCCAGCCCGTGGTGCCCTGGGAGGCGAAGAAGCGACCGATGGTGCGCAGGCCCTCGACGTCGGCGGCGTTCACGTCGAAGCCGGCGGCGCCGTGGGTGTGCACGTCGATGAAGCCGGGCAGGGCGAGAAGCCCGCTCGCGTCGATGACCGGCAGGCCCTTCTCGTTGTCATAGGCCGAGGAGAGGCCCGTGACGACGCCGTCCTCGACGGTGACGTTCAGGCGCGCGAGCTCGCCCTTGGACAGGACGCGCGCACCCGTGATGTAGCAGCTGGAAAGCATGGGGCGCCTCCCTAGTAGGCCTGCTGGCGGGCGACGTCGTTGACGTAAATCTTGGCGTCGGGATGGCTCTGGAGCAGCGTCGCCGGGAAGGCGGCGGTGGGCTCGCCGTAGGCCGCGCGGCGCACGACGCCGCGGTGCCAGTCGCGGAAGACGCCGAGGCGCACCTTGCGGGCGCCCAGGATCTCGCGCATGCCGATGGTCACGCAGCGGTGCGGCATGTCCTCGAGGGCGCCGCCGAGGTCGCCCACGCAGTTGGTGGCACGGGTCTCGGGGTGGATGTCGAGGGTGCGGGTCTCGAGCGCGGCGAACTCCTCGCAGGTGAGCTCGGGCTGCGGCTCGTTGAAGGCGAGGTGCCCCGTGATGCCGATGCCGCCGAAGGCGATGTCCACGCCGCCGAGCTCGTCGATCACGCGACCGATGTGGCCAAGATCGTGCGGGTCGGGGAAGACGCGCTGCTCCTCGGGCATCACGAGCTCGGGGTCGATCTTGTCGTAGACGTTTTTGGCCATGAAGCCGCGGAAGGAGAGCGGGTCGTCGGCGCTGATCCACTCGTCGTTGTCGTCCAGATACTCGTCCATGTTGATGAACCAGCAGTCCTTGAGGGAGATGCGCTGGTCGTTGACCATCTTCACGAAGTAGGGATAGTGGCCGACGGGGCCCACCGGGCAGATGAACACGGTCTTCTCGCCACGGGCGTTGTGCTCGCGGATGGTGCTCACCATCTCAAGGGCGAGGTCGAAGAAGACCTCGGCGGAGTCACCGGCGCAGACGAGCGGCACGCGGGCGCCCTGGCCCAGGTCCTCGGCCGAGATGTGATAGTACTCCATGCTTGCTCCTTGTCTCGCATAAGAGAGGCGGCCTCCCCGCGCGGATGGGGAGGGTCACCCTGCTGCGGAGAGGCCGTCTTTTCGGGGGCGTCGAGCGCCCTCAGAAAACTGCTGTGCGCGCGAGCGCTACTTGAGGGTCGTCTCGTAGAGCTCGTCGGACTCGGTGATGACGTCGGTCAGGACGTAGTCCTCGACGGGCACCTCGGCCTCGATCTGGCCGCCGTCCAGGAAGACCTTCTGCTGGGCCTCGTAGTAGCCGACGATCGTGTCGGTGTTGCCGATGGCGTCGACGGCGCCCTGCCAGTCGCCCTCGCCCGTGGACTGAAGGAGCGTGTCCTCGGGAACGCCGAGCTCGGAGGCAAGCAGCTTGGCCACGGCGTCGATGTTCTCGGCGCGATAGACCTTGCCCTTGTCCAGAGCGGCGCCAAAGCGCACGAGGACGTCGTGGTTGGCCTCGGCGTACTCGGGCAGGACGACGTAGGAGCCGGGGAAGGCGACCTCGTCGGAGTAGTCGGTGTTGGTGCCGAGGACGAGGTAGTCGTCGCCGAGCTGCTGCTCGAGGGTGACGGTGTTGGGCGACCAGGTGGCGGCGGCGTCGATCTGGCCGGCGATGAGGGCCGTCGTCATGCCGGAGACGTCCATCTCAACGGTGTTGATGTCGTCGACGGTGAGGCCGGCGTCCTGGAGGACGTACTGGAGGATGATCTCGGAGGAGGTGCCGGAGGCGACGCCCACCGTCTTGCCGGCGAGGTCGGCGCCGGTCTCGATGCCGTGGGACTTGTTGGCGACGACGCAGTCGGCCTGGGAGAGCTGGTCGAAGGCGAAGATCTTGGCCTGGCCCTGGATGCACAGGGAGTGCGCGCCGTGGCCGATCTGGGAGATGTCCACGGAGCCGGACTGCATGGCCGTGATCTCGGCGGGGCCGGCCTGGAACTGCTCGGTCTCGACGGTGATGCCGACCTCCTCGAAGTAGCCCTGGTCGATGGCCGAGAAGAGCGTGGCGGCGGAGCCCAGGTTGGGCATGAAGGCCACGTGGACGGTGACGGGCTCGTACTCGGTGCCGGCCGGCTCCTCGTCGGCGGTGTCGTCGGCGGTGTCGTCAGTCTCGGGCTCCTGGGTGCCGTTGTCGCAGCCGGCGAGCATCATGCCGGAGCCCACGACGCCGGCGGCGCCGGCGACCTTGAGGAAGGAGCGGCGGCTGAGCTGGTTCATGTCGATCTTCTTCATATCGTTTCCTTTCTCGTGGAGGCGAGTTCTTCTCGCTTCCCTCCCATTTCGGGGACTGGGCCCCGCGTAAAGCCAAAACGAGGTCGGACCTACTTGCGGACGGAGAGGTACTCCTGGTAGACCTGGCTCCAGATGTGGTTCTTGAGCTCGAGGAAACGCGGGCTCATCTTGGTCTCCTGCGTGCGGGGATACGGGATGTCGATGTCCACGATCTCCTTCACGCGGCCCGGGCGCGCATACATGATGATGACGCGCTGGGCGAGGATGATGGCCTCCTCGACGTCGTGGGTGATGAAGAAGCAGGTCTTCTGCTCCTTCTCCCAGGTCTCGAGCAGCTCGGACTGGAGCTGGGTGCGCGTCTGGGCGTCAAGGGCGCCGAACGGCTCGTCCATGAGAAGGACCTTGGGGTTGACCGCGTAGGCGCGGGCGATGGCCACGCGCTGCTTCATGCCGCCCGAGAGCTCCTTGGGGTAGGACTGCACGAAGTCCTGCAGCTCGACGAGCTTGATGTACTTGAGCGCGATCTCCTCGGCCTCCTTGTCGGACTTGCCCTGGAGCTTGAGGCCAAACTTGACGTTCTCGAGGACCGTGAGCCACGGGAAGAGGGCGTACTGCTGGAAGACGATGCCGCGGTCGGGGCCGGGGCCGGTGACCTCCTGGCCGTCAACGAGGACGCGACCCTCCGTGGGCTCCTCGAGGCCGCCGATGATGTTCAGGAGCGTGGACTTGCCGCAGCCGGACGGCCCGACGACGCACACGAACTCGTTCTCGTGGATGTCGAAGTTGGCGCCGTTGAGGGCGACCACCTCGCCCTTGCGGGTGTTGAACTTCTTGACCACGTTCTCGATGTGGACCTTTACTGCTGAATCGTTTCCTGCCATCCCGTGAACCTCCTCTCAAGGAATCGGACGATCTTCTCGAAGCAGATGCCGATGATGCCGAGCATGATGATGCCGAGCAGCACGACGTCCATCTGGTAGTAGCCGCTCGCCTGCTGGATCATCATGCCGATGCCCTTGTCGCCACCGACGATCTCGGAGGCCATGAGCGTGGTGAGCGAGGTGGAGAGGCCCAGGCGCGCCGCGACGAGGATGAAGGGCGTCGAGGCGGGGATGGTGACCTTGAAGAAGATGTCCTTCTGGGTGGCGCCGAGCACGCGCGCCGCCTTGATGAGCGTGACGTCCACGCCCTTGACGCCCTGATAGATGGTGATGACCATGACCAGGAACGCCGCGATGAAGATGACCGTGATCTTGGAGGTCTGACCGATGCCGAGGGCGGCGATGATCAGGAAGACGTAGGCCAGCGGAGGGATGTTGCGGATGAACTGGATCCAGGGCTCGACGACGTGACGGAACGGGTCGTACCACGCCATCAGGAAGGCGACCGGGATCGACACCACGAAGGCGATGCCGAAGCCCGTGAGAACACGGGATACGGAGGCCCAGACGTGCTCCCAGAGCAGGCCGCTCTGAGCGCGCTCGATGAAGGCGTTGAGGACCTTCTCGGGTGACGCGAAGACCGCCGGCCACGTGCCGGAGGCGGCGAGCCACAGGGCTATCGCCAGCGCCAGGGAGATCAGTGCCCAAGCCCAGCTTGGCACCTTACTCCAGATGGGTACTTTCTTCTCTTTCAATGACGGCCTCCTTCTCTTTATCCCGCCGTGCCCCTCCCCGAAAGGACGCTTGGAGGCGCGACGAGTGCATCCGACGAACGCGTGCGACGTACAAGGATCAGACCAAAGAGCGCGTGGTCGAGAAGAACGAGCTGACTATCCCACTCAACCGTTTCTCCACTCAAACGATTAAGTTACTGACATGTAACCACAGCCCTTGGGGATTTCATAGAGTAAAGTTTCGGTAAGGGCCGCTGGGGGCCGATTTGATACCGTTCAGCACTTGTTAACCAGTTGAACTCGATAAACGGTCGATTTTGACCCGTGAGCGCGATTCTCCAAGTTCTTCTCAATATGTGGCCTGTGTCATGGTAAACAGGTACTATCTCACTTAATCGAAAAAGTGAGTCTAGGAGGATAGGAGGCGGAAATGCGGAAACGGACCACGCTCAAGGATGTGGCGCAGGAAGCCGGGGTCACCGCCGCGACCGTCTCCTACGTCATCAACAACACGCCCGGCCAGTCCATCCGGCCGGAGACGCGCCGACGGGTGCTCCAGGCGGTGCGGCGGCTCAACTACATGCCCAACGCGCACGCCCGCACGCTTAGAAACCGCACCGTCCCCTGCGTGGGCGTGGTCCTGCGCAGAAACCTCTCGGTCCCGCGCTTCAGCCAGATGGCCTTTGGCATACAGACGCGCCTCGAGGAGGAGGGCTACAACGTCTTGCTCCTCGGCAACCGGGCCGACGCCCTCGGGCACGCGGACTATGCGAGCGCCTACCTCGCCGGGCGCGTGGGCGGCATCATCTTCATCGGCATCGAGAACGAGGGGCCCGACCCCGAGAGCCTCAAGATTCTCTCCGACGAGTCGGCGCCGCTCGTGGTCTTTGACTGCCAGCAGCAGGCGGACACCTACAGCACCGTGGACCTCGACTACCGCGGCGGGGCGCGCCTGATCACCTCGCGCATCCTGGAGCGCGGCTGCCGACGCGTCCTCTACCTGAGACCACAGGTCGACACTGCCCAGGAGCGCCTTCGCGAGCAGGGCGTTCGCGACATCTGCGAGGCGTCCGGCGCCGAGCTGCTCGTACGCGAGGCACCCATCGACCTGCACAACATCGACGTCTGGGACGAGCGCTACACCGTTGGCAGCACCGAGGACGGGATCAAGCTGAGCGAGGAGCTCATCGAGACGGCTCGCGACCTGCTCACGGAGGCCGAGGACGGTGACGCGATCATCACGAGCTGGGCAACGTGGACGCACTTCTTCCGCAAGATCGCCCCGGAGCGCAACCTCATCTACGCGGAGCTCGCCAACAACGGCGAGAACTGGCTCGCCGCCAACTTCTACACGCGCCTGCCCAACTACGAGACCGGCATCGCCTGTGCCGAGGAGGTCCTCTCGCTCATGCGCGGGGGCGCCCCCTCGGCGCGCATCATCAAGCTCACCAACGTCATCGAGCCCAAGCTCGAGCCCCGCCGGCACTAAGCGGGCGGGGCTCGGCCCCGTCTGTCGGACATCGCAAGGCACGACCGAACGACCAAGGAACGCAAGGGAAAGCGCCCGGGAGGCCGGGCCACGAACAAGGAGATGGTCACATGGCACTCGTACCGCTCAAGCCCGTCCTGGACGCCGCGCGCAAGGGGGGCTACGCCCAGGGCGCGTTCAACGTCAACGCCGTCTGCCAGGCCAAGGCAGTCATCGAGGTCCACGAGATGCTGAGGAGCGCCGCCATCCTGCAGGGCGCAGACCTCGCCAACGCCTTCATGGGCGGGCGCGCCGACTTTGCCAACGGCACGGTCGAGGACAAGATCGTGGGCGCCAAGAACATCGGCGACGCCGTGAAGAAGTACGGCGAGAAGAGCCCCATCCCGGTGGTCCTGCACCTCGACCACGGCCGCGACATGGAGAGCGTCAAGGCGGCCATCGCCGGCGGCTACACCTCCGTCATGATCGACGGCTCGTCGCTGCCGCTCGAGGAGAACATGGAGCTCACGCGCGAGGTCGTCAAGTACGCCCACCCGCGCGGCGTCTCCGTCGAGGGCGAGCTCGGCGTGCTGGCCGGCGTGGAGGACCACGTCTTCGCCGCGTCGAGCACCTACACCAACCCGCTCACGGCCGTCGAGTTCGTGCGCAACACCAAGGTCGACGCCCTCGCCATCAGCTACGGCACCATGCACGGCCCCTCCAAGGGCAAAGACGTCAAGCTCCGCCGCGAGATCCCCATCGCCATCCGCGAGTGCCTCTCCCACGAGGGGCTCGACTGCGCTCTCGTGAGCCACGGCTCCTCCACCGTGCCGGGCTACATCGTGCGCGAGATCAACGCCCTCGGCGGCAACATCCAAAACGCCTACGGCATCAGCCTCTCCGAGCTCAAGGCCGCCATCCCCGCCGGCATCAACAAGATCAACGTCGACACCGACATCCGCCTCGCCGTCACCCGCAACATGCGCGAGCTCTTCGCCACGCGCCCGGAGCTCCAGGAGAGCCCGTCGATCGGCGGCGTCTGGCAGCTGCTCAAGGAGCACCCCGAGAACCCCGACCCGCGCGCGTTCCTCCCGCCCGTGTACGACACCGTCATGTACGGCGTGGTCGCCGATGACGACCGCGCGGCGCTCGTCGCCGCCATCGAGGCCGGCGTGAAGGAGGCCGTGGCCACCCTCATCGTCGAGTTTGGCAGCTACGGTCACTACCCCGACGTCGAGCTCGCCACGCTCGACGAGATGGCCGAGCGCTACGAGAAGGCGGGGATCTAGCCATGGAGGCAGACGGCCTGCTCGTCGTCCACGGCGGCGGCCCGACCGCCGTCATCAACGCCTCGCTCTACGGCGCCGTCGACGAGGCCCTGAACACGCCTGGCGTGGGACGGGTCCTCGGCGCCCTGGGCGGCGTGGGCGGCATCACCGACGGCAACCTCGTCGACTTTGGCCAGGTGTCGCGCGACAAACTCGACCTGCTGCCCTTCTCGCCCTCCTCGGCCATCGGCACGAGCAGAAAGCCCCTCGAGGACGAGGACTACCGCGAGCTCGCGCACGCGCTCGACCGCCAGGGCATCCGGTGGCTTCTGTGCACCGGCGGCAACGGCACGATGGACACCTGCGGCAAGATCTGGCGCGCCTGCCACGAGGGGGGCGTGCCCATCGACGTCGTGGGCATCCCCAAGACCATGGACAACGACATCGCCGTGACCGACCATGCCCCCGGCTTCGCGAGCGCGGCGCGCTACATGGCGGCCACCACCTCGGCCATCTGCTGCGACGTGCGCGGCCTGCCCATCCACATCGTCATCGTCGAGGCCATGGGCCGAAACGCCGGCTGGGTGAGCGCCTCGAGCTGCTTCGCGGACGAGTCCGGCACCGGCGGCCCCGATCTCATCTACCTTCCCGAGCGCGCGTTCGACGAGCGCGCCTTCCTCGACGACGCCCAGCGTCTGATCGACGAGAAGGGCTCGGGCGTCGTTGTGGTGAGCGAAGGTCTGCACGCCGCTGACGGAACGCCGGTGGCGCCTCCCCTCATGACCGTGGGGCGCGCCACCTACTTTGGCGACGTCTCGGCACACCTCGCCAAGCTCGTCATCTCCGAGCTCGGCTACAAGGCGCGCTCTGAGAAGCCCGGCCTCATCGGCCGCGCGTCGATCGCCTGGCAGAGCCCCGTGGACCGCGAGGAGGCCATCGGCTGCGGCCGCGAGGCGACCCGCGCCGTGCTCGAGGGCGACTCCGGCAAGATGGTGGGCATCGAGCGCCTCTCGAACGAGCCCTACGAGTCCCGTCTCATCCGCATCCCCATCGAGCAGGTCATGCTCGATGAGCGCACCATGCCGGACGAGTACATCAACGAGCGCGGCAACGGCGTGACCGATGCCTTCCGCAGATGGTGCCGGCCGCTTCTGGGGCCGGAGCTGCCGCGCTTCGCGAGCTTCGTGTGACGCGAGGGAGCGCCGCGACCGCCAGACCATCAGATTGGAGCCTTCATGAAGCACATCTTCCTCAACCTCAAGCGCTTTGACATCACGCCCGAGCTCGGCGGCGTCAACCGCCTCGCCGAGCCCGCCCGCTGGGGCGAGACCGTCGCCTCCTCCATCAAGGACGTGGCGAAGAAGTACGGCGAGGTCGCGGAGTTCGCCGCGTTTCTCCCCGAGGCGCACCTCGTGGGCGCCTGCGCCGGCGCCGAGGGCAGCCCGCTCGGGATCGGCTGCCAGGGCGTGCACGTGGCAGACACCGCCCCCGGCGGCAACTTCGGCGCCTTCACCACGCTGCGCACCGGCAACTCCGTCGCCCAGCTCGGCTGCACGTGGGCCCTCGTCGGCCACTGCGAGGAGCGCATGAACCTCCGCGCCATCCTCGGTGAGGTCGGGGCCGCCCCGGCCGACGTCGAGGCGGCCGTGAGCCGCATCCTCTCCCGCGAGGTCCGCGCCGCGCAGGCGGCCGGCCTCAAGGTCCTCTTCTGCATGGGCGAGCGCGAGGAGGAGGTCGACGACTGGGAGGCCGTCCTCACCGCCCAGGTGACCCAGGGCCTCGAGGGGGCCGACCTCTCCGGCGTCCGCATCGCCTACGAGCCCGTCTGGAGCATCGGCCCCGGCAAGACCCCTGCCGACGCCCCCTACATCACCAAAGTCGCGCGTCTCATCAAGAGCGTCGTGCCCGGCGTCGACGTGGTCTACGGCGGCGGCCTCAAGGCCGACAACGCCGAGATGCTCGCCGGCATCCCCGAGATCGACGGCGGTCTTATCGCCCTCACGCGCTTCACCGGCGAGATCGGCTTCTACCCGGAGGAGTACGCCCAGATCGTCGACCTGTACCTGAACGCGTAGAACGCACCGCGTCGCACAACGAGAAAGGAAACGTCATGCATCTTGATTTCGAGTGGGGCACCGGCATGATGGGCGCCGAGCTCCCCGACACCACCGACGTCTTTGTCACCGGCGAGACCGTCAAGGACCCCGAGTGCCTGCCGCAGGACTGGGACAGCCTCTACAACGCCACGCTCGAGAGCATCCGCAACCCCATCGGCATGGAGCCGCTCGCCGACCTCGCCCACCCCGGCGCTAAGGTCGTCATCGTCATCCCCGACATCGTGAAGGGCGGCACGCAGCCCACCTCGCACCGCAAGGTCGCCATCCGCGCCTGCCTCGACGAGCTCTTCGCCAACGGCGTCTCCCACGACGACGTGCTGCTGCTCTTCTCCAACGGCCTGCACCCCCGCACCTCCACCGCCGAGGCCAAGCTCATCCTGGGAGAGGACCTCTACAACGAGTTCGAGGGCACCGGCCAGATCACAAGCCACGACTCCGAGGACTACGACCATCTCGTCGACCTCGGCTTCACGCCGCAGGGCGACCACGTGATCATGAACAAGTACGTCTATGACGCCGACATCGCCATCCTCATCGGCCACACGCAGGGCAACCCCTACGGCGGCTACTCGGGAGGCTACAAGCACTGCGCGACCGGCATCACCCACTGGCGCTCGATCAGCGCCCACCACGTGCCGCGCGTCATGAGCCGACCGGACTTCGTCCCCGTCTCCACCTCCTCCCTGATGCGCGACAAGTTCGACCAGCAGGGCATGTTCATGGAAGAGAAGATGGGCAAGAAGTTCTTCTGCTGCGACGCGGTGCTCGACACCTGGAGCCGCCAGATCGCGATCTTCTCGGGCTATGCCGCCGAGATGCAGCCCGTCTCCTGGGCGCTCGCCGACAAGCGCACCTACGTGCACTGGGCCGAGAAGAAGTACGACATCGTGGTCATGGGCATGCCCACCAACTTCCACTACGGCGACGGCATGGGCACCAACCCCATCCAGATGATGCAGGCCGTCTCCGCCCAGGTCATCCGCCACAAGCGCATCCTCTCCGACCACTGCGTCTTTGTCATCGCCAGCTACTGCAACGGCTGGTTCCACGACGAGCGCTGGCCGTACCTGCGCGAGCAGTGGGAGCTCTGGCAGTCCGACAAGATGAACACCCTCGACGAGATGATCAAGTACGGCGAGTACTTCGCCACCAACGAGGAGTACATCCGCAAGTACCGCTTTGCCAACGCCTTCCACCCGTTCCACGGCTTCAGCATGATGACCTGCGGCAACCTTGCCGAGAAGTACCTCAGTGCCACCTACATCGTGGGCGCGCAGAAGCCCGGCATCGCCCGCACCATGGGCCTCAAGACCCGCCCGACCTTCGAGGAGGCCATCGCGGACGCCACGCGCAAGTACACCGACGGCAACCCCAACATCCTCGCGCTGCCGCACGCCTACAACCGCGCCGTGCCGCACCTGTGCATGAAGGACCCGTCCCAGAACAGCCACTTCCGCGACGACGCCCCCGCGCACCCCTGCGGCTGCTAGCGTCCTGAGATGCTGGGGCTCAACGAGACATACCTGGGTGCCCGGGTGACCTCCGAGGAGGTCGCCCGGGCCTCGGCCGCGTGCGCCGAGGTGCTCGCGCGCTGCCAGGCCGGTGAGGAGCGTCACGCGGACTCCCTCGGCTGGCTCCACGTGGACGACTGGGCCTCCGACGAGAAGATCGCGCAGATCGAAGCCCTCGCGGCACGCCTGCGCGAGCGTGCGGACACCTTCGTCCTCATCGGCGTGGGCGGCTCCAACAACGCCGCCCGGGCCGCGCTCGCCGCCCTCGGCGCGCGCGACGGCTCGATTGACGGCACTCATCGCGTCGTCTATGCCGGCAACACGCTCTCGGCCTTCGAGCTGCGGCGCGTCCTCGAGGACCTGGAGGGCCATGAGGTCGTCATCGACTGCGTGGCCAAGAACTTCGAGACACTCGAGCCCGGGTCGTCCTTCCGGCTGCTGCGCCAGTGGCTCGTCTCGCGATACGGCGAGAAGGACGCAGCGTCGCGCATCGTCTGCTGCGGCACGCCGGGATCGCACCTCGAGGACCTCTGTCGCGAGCACGGCTACGCGTTCACGACCTTCCCCGAGCCCGTGGGCGGCCGCTACACCGCGCTCACCGAGGTGCACCTGCTGCCGCTGGCCTTTGCCGGCGTGAACGTCCGCGCCTTGGTGGCCGGAGGGCGCGCCGAGGAGGCGCTGCTGCGCGATGCTGCGGCAGACCCCGCGGACAACCCCGCCTGGCGCTACGCGCTTGCGCGACGCCTTGCCTGGGACACAGGGCTGCGCGTCGAGCTCCTGAGCTTCTTCGAGCCGCGCTTCCGCTGGTTCTCCAAGTGGTACGAGCAGCTCTTTGGCGAGAGCGAGGGCAAGGATGGGCGCGGCCTGTTCCCGGCCTCGGCCGAGTACTCCGAGGAGCTTCACAGTCTGGGGCAGTACGTCCAGGACGGAACGACGCAGATCATGGAGACCTTCCTCGACGTGCTCGAGCCCGGAGACGAGGACTCGCTCGTCCTCGGCGGGCAGGACATCGACGACCGCTTTGGCTACCTCGACGGCGCCGACTTCTGGGACGTCAACAAGGCGAGCTTCTCCGCCTCGCGCGCGGCGCACGCCCAGACGCTGCCCTGCCCCACCATCGAGCTCGACCGCCTCGACGAGGAACACCTGGGTCGCCTGTTCTACTTCTTCATGTTCTCGTGCTATCTCTCCGCCGAGCTCCTCGGCGTGAACCCCTTTGACCAGCCCGGCGTCGAGGCGTACAAGCGCCTCATGTTCCAGACGCTCGGCAGGTAGCGGGACCTTCGGCAGTCCCCCCCTCCCTGGCCGGCCAGATTCCTACCCCCGAGTCTGGCCGGCCTCCGCTGATTTGACAATCGCGTCAGGTTATATTGTCAAGTTGTCAATCGCGTCAGGTTATATTGTCAAGCTTGGCCGTCCCTCTGCCGATAGGGACAGGCGTGCTGATTGGGGACGGGTTATTTCGTGCAGACCGTTTGGGACAGGTTTCCCATGAACCCTGTCCCAAACGGTCTGCACGAAATAACCCGTCCCCAATCAGCAGGGACTGTCCCCAATTAACAGAGGGCCTTGAGGCCGGAGACGATGGTGTCGTGCGCCTCCTTGCGCGCGGTCTCGAAGAACTCCGCGGAGAGCAGCTGGTAGATGGGCTCTCCCGTCACGTGCTCGGCACGGTTCTGCTCCACGATGTCGCGAGCGACCTCCACCGCGGCGAGCACGTCCTTCTCGGCGATCGAGTACATGGGGAAGTCGACACACTGAGCGACCAGCGCGTCGTCGACGTGCGGGACCATCGAGATGTCGAGGGTGCGCCCAAAGAGGGCGAAGTCCGCCTGCTTGCCCACGCGCGCCCGCTCCCCCGGCTTCACGCCAACGGAGGCCAGATAGGCCCGGGTGTGCGCGTTGTAGACGTGGTCAGCGACGAGGTGTGCCCACGCGCCGCGCACAAGATCGCTCACGTGATCTTGGCGCTCCACGTAGAAGCGCCAGAAGTCATCGTAGCGCGGCAGGGGGATGTGCTCGCGCAGCGCGAGGTGCGTGAGCTTGTAGTCGATCCGAAAGCTGGGGCTGGGCACCATGTAGCCCACGTAGACGTCCGGCACGAAGTTGCCAAAGAGAAAGGCGTTGACGTCGGCCACGCCCAAGGCATCGGCCCCCTCTTCGCGAAGAAGCCGCTCGACGTGCGCGATATGTATGTTCCAGCTTGGCATGGGAGTATCCTAACACGACAGATGCGGCCGGGCACCCGAGGGCGCCCGGCCGCGACTTGGCTCCATGGCCCAAAGCTCCGGCAAAGGCTAGGAACGGACCTCGCCGCCGGTGGACTTGCAGACCTTGGTCACGAGCTTCTCGTGGGCCTTCTCGACCTCCTCGGAGGTGAGGGTGCGGTCGGCCGCGCGATACGTGAGCGAGAAGGCCATGGACTTCTTGCCCGGGCCCACGCGCTTCTCGTCACGATAGACGTCAAAGAGGCGCACGTCGGAGAGGAGCTTGCCTCCGGCGGAGGTGATGCGCTGCATGAGGGTCTCGCAGGTCACGGACTCGTCGACCACGATGGCCAGGTCCACGTCCACGCCGGGAAGCGTGGGGATGTCCTGGTAGGGGCGCTGGTCCACGGCGAGGCGAAGCAGCGCCTCCTGGGAAAGCTCGAAGGCAACGACCGGCATCTCGATGCCCATGGCCGCAAGACCGCGCGGGTGGACGTTGCCGACCCAGCCCACGATCTGTCCGCCACCGGCCACGACCTCGGCGGCGCGGCCGGGCTGCAGCCAGGGGTACTTCTCGGCGTCGGCGACCTTGAAGCGCACCTTGCTCACGCGCAGGGCGTCGAGGAGCTCCTCGACCACGCCCTTGGCGTCGAAGAAGTCATAGTCGGCGAAGCGCTGGTTCCAGGCGTCGTCGGCACGCTTGCCCGCCATCACGCCGCAGACGTAGCTCGGCTCGTCCGGCAGGCTCTTGTGCTCGTGGCCAAAGAAGACGCGGCCGATCTCGTAGAGCGCCACGTTGGAGACGCCGTGATCGAGGTTGTAGGCCACCGAGCGCAGCAGGCCCGGAAGCATGTCGCGGCGCATCTCGGACTGCTCGGCCACGAGGGGGCGGATGATCTTCACGGGCACGCCGCGGCCGGTCTCGGGGATGCCCAGGCGAGAGAGGTCGTCAGGTGCGGCGAAGCAGTACGTGGAGGTCTCGGAGAGGCCACAGGCGCGCAGGACCTGGCCGATCTTGCGGACGCGACGCTGCTCGGGGGTGAGGCCGCCGGCGTGGTTTCTGGCGGAGGGGATGGTGGGCTCGATGTCGCCCTCGCCCCAGAGGCGCACGACCTCCTCGATGAGGTCGACCTCACGGGTGAGGTCGGGACGGTTGGTGGGCGCGGTCACGGCGAGCGCGTCATCGCCGGACGCCTCCACCGCGCAGCCCAGGCGACGCAGGCGGGAGACCATGAAGTCCTCGGGGATGTCCGCCCCGCCGATCAGGCGCGCACGGCTCGGGCGCAGCGTGATCTGGGCGGGGGCGTCGTCGGCCTCGCCCGGATAGACGTCGACGATGCCGGGGCAGACCTCGGCGCCGCAGCACTCCTCGAAGAGGGCCGCCGCGATCTGGGCGACGTTGGCGCAGTTGGAGCCATCGACCTTGCGCTCGTAGCGGATGGAGGCCTCGCTCATGAGGTCGAGGTTGCGGGAGGTGCGAGAGGTGTGCCCGGCCGAGAAGTTCGCGCTCTCGAGAAGGACGTCGGTGGTGGCCTCGGTGATCTCGGAGTCGAGGCCGCCCATGACGCCGGCGAGGGCGATCGGGGTCACGCCGTCGTCGGTGATCAGGCACATGTCGGGCGTGAGGGCGCGCTCCTGGCCGTCAAGCGTCACGAGCTTCTCGCCGTCGCGCGCGGCGCGCACGACGATGTGGCGGCGGCCGTCACGCTCGGTAAGCGTCCCCAGGTCAAAGGCGTGAAGCGGCTGGCCGGTGAGGTACATCACGTAGTTGGTCACGTCCACGACGTTGTTGATCGAGCGTCCGCCCGCGGCGGCGACGCGCTGCGCGAGCCACTCCGGCGAGGGGCCAATCTTGACGTTGCGGACCACGCGCGCGGTGTAGCGCGGGCAGAGTTCGGGGTCGTCAATCGTCACGTCGACGAGCTCGGCGGCGTCCGGACCCTGCTCGGCCTTGACGGCGGGCAGCTCGATGTGGGTGTCCTCGTCGAGCATCGCGGCGACCTCGACGGCCATGCCGGTCATGGAGAGGCAGTCGGGGCGGTTGGGCGTGATCTCGCAGTCGATCACGGTATCGGACATGCCGAGGTAGTCGGTGAAGTCCATGCCCACCGGCGCGTCCTCGGGAAGGATCATGATGCCCTCATGGTCGTCGCCCAGACCGAGCTCGCGGGCCGAGCAGTTCATGCCGCAGGACTCGACGCCGCGCAGCTTGCTCTTCTTGATCTTGAAGTCACCGGGCAGCACCGCGCCGATCATGGCGCACACGATGTGGTCGCCCTCGTTGAAGTTCTGGGCGCCGCAGACGATCTGCAGCGGGACGGGGTTGCCGTTCTCGTCCACGTTCTTGTCGCCCACCGAGACCTGGCAGAGCCACATGTGATCGGAGTCGGGGTGGGGCTTCTTGCTCACGACCTGGGCCGTGACCACGTGATCGAGGTTGGCGCCGACCTTCTCCACGGCCTCGACCTCGGTGCCGGTGCGGGTGAACTCGGCCACGAGCTCGGCGGGGTCCGCCGGCACGTCGACCATGCTCTTGAGCCACTCATATGAGACGCGCATTTCTCTTCTCCTTTTCGCGCGATCAGTACAAATCTACCGAGAAGTACCTTGGGTTCCGGATTGGAATAACCTCCCAAGTCCGGCCTGAGGGTTTCACTGGTGCCCGAGATTGGCGCGAAAGCCGAGGCCGCACGCCTGACGTGCGGCGGCCGAAGGCTTGAGCGCCAAGATCGGGCGCCAGGGGAAGCCTCAGAACTGCGAGAGGAAGCGCATGTCGCCGGTCATGAGCATGCGCAGGTCGGGCAGGTCGTAGCGCAGGCATGCGATGCGCTCGACGCCCATGCCAAAGGCAAATCCGGTGTACTTCTCGGAGTCGATGCCGCAGTACTCGAGGACGTTGGGGTCGACCATGCCGGCGCCCAGGATCTCGAGCCAGCCGGTGCCCTTGCAGAAGCGGCAGCCCCTGCCGCCGCAGACGCCGCAGGAGACGTCGACCTCGCAGGAGGGCTCGGTGAAGGGGAAGAAGTGCGGGCGATAGCGCGTAGCGCGGTCCTCGCCAAAGACCTGACGCAGGAAGTAGTCCATGGTGCCCTTGAAGTCGCCGAAGGTGATGCCCTCATCGACGACGAGACCCTCGATCTGGGTGAACTGCGGCAGGTGGTTGGCGTCGGCCGTGTCGGGGCGGAAGACCGTGCCCGGGCAGATCATGTAGATGGGCGGCTTCTGACGCTCCATCACGTGCACCTGGACGCCGGAGGTCTGGGTGCGCAGGAGCACGTCCGACTCGCCCTGGACGTTGGTCTCCTCGGCGTGCAGCATGGTGCCCGGCGCATTGTCCACCACGTAGAAGGTGTCCTTGGCCGAACGGCTGGGGTGGTCCTCGGGGGCGTTGAGCGCGGTGAAGTTATACCAGGTGCTCTCCACGTAGGGGCCGTCCTCGACGGTGTAGCCCAGACCGCAGAAGATGTCCTCGACCTCCTCGCGGATCTGGGAGATGAGGTGCTGGGTGCCGTGGGAGAGGCGACGGCCCGGCAGCGTGACGTCACAGGCATCAGCCGCCATCTTGCGCTCCATGAGCTCGCGGCCGAGCTCCTCCCTTCGGGCCTTGAGCGCGGCCTCGACGTTGCCGCGCACGGTGTTGGCGAGCTGGCCCATCGCGGGGCGCTCCTCCGGGGCGACCTTGCCCATCGAGCGCATGATCTGCGTGAGGGAGCCCTTCTTGCCCAGCACGCTCACGCGCAGGGCCTCGAGGGCCTCCATGCTCTCGGCGGCGGCGAGGCCCTCCGCCACCTGTGCCTCAATCGCCTTGAGGTCGTCGGACATCGACATAGCTTCTCGTCCCTTCTCTACTAAAAAACCGCCCTTACGGCAGCCGTGCTGCTGCCCAAGGACGGAATGATCCGCGGTACCACCTCGGTTGGCGCGCGGGTTTTCTCTCCCGAGCGCCCTCTCGTTTGCGCCCCGTGCCGTGGGGCTCCCGGCTTCCCTACTGACGATGAGAAGGGGCCGTCCCCTCTCGTCATGTTCAGGTCGCGGCTGGTGGAGTGAACTCCGGGCCTCTGCCTTGGAGGGGGCTCTCAGCCGGTGACCCCCATCTCTTGTCCGCTGGCAACGCGACGCCCAGACCTCTCCGTCATCGCCTAGCGTCACATGGTAGCACACATCTCTGCGCGCAGCGCGTCGAGCCAGGCGATGTAGGTGTTGGGATAGTGGTTCGCGAGCAGGTGGACGACGTCGATCTGGACGACCGCCCCGGCCAGCTCGACGAGTCCCGCGGGCGAGACGAGCTCGTCGAAGCTCTCCGCGCGCTCGCCGATGCTCTCCGCGAAGCGCTCCACCACCGCGCGGTCGCCCGCCTCCGCGGGGCTCTCGGTCCCCATGGACGCGAGGTAGGACTGCCCCATCGCCCCCTCGAGCTCCGAGAAGGACGCGTCGCCCTCGCCGGGCAGCCACACGTCGCGACCGTAGCGCTCGTAGCCCCAGCTTGCCAGCGGCAGCTCCGGCACAAGGTCTGACGGATTGAGCACGTTGAAGATGTTGTCGTAGGCCGCCTCGCGCGCGTCATCCGACGAGGTGCAGTTGGGCGTCGCAAAGGTATAGGCTCGAACGTCTTTTGCCGTGGCGAGAGCGCCCACCGTGTCAGCGTAGCTCGCGAGCAGGTTGGCCACCGCGCCGCCCCGGCTGTGACCGCAGAAGAGATAGGTGCGCTCGACGCCCGGGTCGCTCTTGGCCGCGCGCTCCTCGAGGTCCGCCACGATCTCCTCTGCGGCGAGCGTGAACCCCAGGTGGTCGGGGTCGCCCTCGGCGCTCTCGATCTTGATGTTGGAGAGCCACTCGGATCCGTAGGAGCCACGCACCACGACCATGCAGAGCTGCTTCTCGGCGCCCGTCTCGGACGAGCGGACGCGCTTGGTCGCCAGGGTGTAGGCCACCACGTCCGTGCCGTCGAGCATGCCCAGCACCTCGTCGAGCACCTCGCTGCGGTAGCGGTAGGAGGCCGTGCACACCTCGTCGAAGCCCAGCTCCGCAAAGGCTTGCTCGGCGTAGGCGGGCGCGGTCGAACCCTGCTGATAGTAGGAGCTCTCGGCGTTGGCGACGGCCGAGAGCACGGCACAGGTGTGCGCGAGCTCGGGATTGTAGGCGGTGGCGTCCTGGAAGAACCAGTCATCGTCCCAGGCAACCTCGGAGCTCACGCGGTGCCCCTCGGCCGAGAAGAGCGCGGCGTACTCGATCCGCGTCGTGAAGGCTCCCGTGCGGCGCTGGGCCTCGACGGCAGGCGCCGTGACGGCGTTGACGCCCGTGACGCGCTCGAGCCGGCGCGCGTGCAGCACGGCGGCGCCCGCAAGCGTGGCGCTGTCAAGCAGGGCAACGGTCACGAGCAGCACCAGCAGCAGGCTGCGCCTCCTGCGCCCTCTTGATCTGGGTCTGTCGACGCGTGGCCGCATGGTCACCTCCGTCCGGGCCTTATAGCGATGATACCCGGGCAGCGGGCGTCGCCGGACGAGACGAGCCAACGTGACGAAAGCGTTAGGCAGGCGGAAGGGCGGTCCTTCTCGCCCGTGCCGCTACGCCAGCGCGAACTTCCAGATGTTATACGCGTTGATGAGGATGATCAGCACCATGAGACCCATGAAGAGCTTGTCCACGGTCTTGTCGTCGATCTTGGCGTTGACCTTGCGGCCCACGATGCCGCCCAGGATGCCGCAGACCACCATCGCGGCGAGCAGCAGCAGGTCCACGCCCACGTAGCCCCCGGTGACGATGGAGCTCGCAGTACTCGTGGCCTGCGAGAACAAGATGATGTAGAGCGAACTCGAGGCCGCACGCTTGGTGGCCATGGTGAAGAAGTAGAAGAGCACCACGAGGTTGATCGGGCCGCCGCCGATGCCGAGGAACGACGAGCACACGCCCAGCGCAAAGCCGATAGCCAGGCACGCCGCGGCGGACGTAACGTTAAGGGTGGGGATCTTCTCCTTGTAGATGGTATAGACGAGCGTCCCCAGCGTGATGAGCAGAAGGAGCCCCGCCTGGACCGCGCCGGCGGTGTTGGGGTTGGGGAAGAGCCCTGCCACGATGGAGAAGAGCTCCTTGCCGGCAAGGCCGCCCACCGCGGCGCCGATCGCAAGCGGGGTGTCGGTCTTGGGGTCGATCGTGGAGGTGCCCGAGAGCTTGGCCTTGAGGACGGAGTAGAGCGTCATCGAGAGGACCGTGCAGCCCGAGAGGAAGTTGATCGTGGCCACGTCCGCCACGCCCGTGGCGTCGAGCACCGGCTTGATGATGATGCCGCCGCCGATGCCGCAGATGGCGCCCACCGTGCAGGCAAAGAAGCTGACGAGAAGAACGAGCACTTGCATGGTTGACGACCTTTCTTCCTCATGGGTCACTGGCCCTGCGCGGGGGCAGTGACGGCTGCCCGGACGGCCTGTAGCGGCGGACGGCCCCGGTTGTCGTCCTCCCTAGAGGATAGCAACCGGGGCCCGCGAGCGACAAGAACGCGCGATCGCCGCCTAGTACTCAGCCAGGCGCTCCTTGAACTGGTCGAGCAGGCGCTGGTTGAACTCCGGGCCGCCGTCCACGTTGGCGCTCATAAAGAGCGGCGGCTGCACGCCGCGCTCGAGCAGGATGTCGAGCGACTCCATGACGGCGCAGTCCAGCAGCAGGCAGCCCGTATAGAGCGAGGTGCCGCCCACCTTGGTGGGGATGCCCTCGATCGAAAGCGCCGCGTCGCCGAAGGAGGACTTGTTGTCCAGGACCACGTCGGCGCACTGATAGAGGAGCTTGCCGGACTTGGCGCGCGAGGTGCCCGCACGCGAGACCTCGAGCGCCGTCACGGCGATGACGGGCACGCCCGCCTCCTGCGCGTGCTGGGCGAGCTCGATGGGCAGCGGGTTGCGACCGGAGTTGGAGATCACCACGAGGCAGTCCTCGGGACGCAGGTCGAGCTTGAGCCAGAACTGGTCGCCCACGCCGTCGATCATCTCGTAGATGCCCCAGGCAGGCTCGCGGACCACCTTGGTCTGGATGTAGCCGCCCGCGCGCCCGCAGATCTCGAGCGCGTTGGCGTGGCTGTGTCCGGAGCCGAAGGCGCGGATGATGCCGCCGCGCTCGATGGTGTTGGCAAAGATGGTCGCGGCCTGGTGCAGGGCCTCCTCCTGACCGTCGAGGACGGTGTCAAGACGCCGCAGGACCTCGGCTTTGAAGCGCGCCGCGGAATCGCCCATCGTCACCCTCCCCTACTTGACCTCGACGCCGTCCACAAAGGTGGCGGCGAGGGTCATGTCGGCGTTGAAGATCGTGAGGTCGGCGTCACGGCCGGGCTTGATGAAGCCAAAGCGCTCCTCAATGTGAGCGGAACGGGCGGCAACCTCGGAGGCCATGCGGATGGCCTGCTCGGCGGTCACGATCTGCCAATCCACCATGTTCTTGACGCCCTCGGCGAGCGTGAGCACCGAGCCCGCGATCGAGCCCGTGGTCCCGTCCTCGTTGAGGAGGTAGCACAGGCCGCCCTTCATGACCACGGGCAGGCCGCCGGACATATACTCGCCCTCGGGCATGCCGCCACAGCCCAGGCAATCGGTGATCAGGACCGTGTGGTCCCAGCCCTTGGCGTCGACGAGCGCCTTGACGGCGCCGGGGACGACGTGACGGCCGTCGCAGATGATCTCGGCATAGGTGCCGTTGGTGGTCATCGCGGCGCCCACGACGCCCGGGTCGCGGTGATGCAGGCCGCGCTGGCCGTTGTAGGTGTGCACGAAGCAGCTTGCGCCGGCGTTGACAGCGGCGAGGGCCTCGTCGTAGGTGGCGTCGGAGTGGCCGATGGAGGTAACGACGTCGCGCTCGTCGAGGGCGGCGCAGTACTCGCACGCGCCGTCCTTCTCGGCGGCAAGCGCGCTCTTCACGATGCGGCCGCCGGCCTTCTCCTGCCACAGGTCAAAGGTCTCGACGCTCGGGTCGATGAGGTAGACCGGGTTCTGGGCGCCCACGTGCTTCATCGTGAAGAAGGGGCCCTCGAGGTAGATGCCGCCGATGCGCGCGCCCACGAAGTCCTCGCCACGGGACTCGTCGGCCTCGGCGATGGCGGCGCAGGAGTCGGCGATCTGGTCGACGGACTCGGTGAAGGTCGTGGGCAGCCAGCAGGTGGTGCCGCGACGGGCGAGCTCGACGCTCGAGGCGTTGATTCCGGCGGCCTCGCGGTCGGTGGTGGCGTGGTTATAGAAGCCGTGGATGTGCGTGTCCACGAGGCCCGGGCCCACGATGCAGCCCGTGAAGTCACGAATCTCGCAGTCGGGGGCGTCGGCGGACCACATACCGAACTTCCCGTCGGTCACGGTGAGGTAGCCGCCCCGCATCGTGGTTCCCGGAAGCACGAAGCGGTCGGCCTTGATGGCAAAGGTGTCCATGTCTGCTCCTTACGACAATTGTTTGCGGAGACGCCCGCCCGCAGGGTCATGCAGGCGGGCGCCGAATGTGCCTATGACGAGCTCGGAGAGCCTGTGCGACCTTACGCCTCGAACTCGTGGATCGTGACGCCCTTGACGACGCGGTTGACGGTGCCGGTGGGGCTCGGCGTGTCGGGGGTGTTGCCCACGCGCACGGAGTTGAGCAGCGAGACCGTCTGCGCGACCATCACGAACGGCAGCGCGAGGTAGGCCTCGGGCAGCGCGTCGTAGCCGTCGAAGGTGAACGACTCGCCCTCGAAGGCCGGCGCCACGTCCTGCTGGACGGCGATGGTCTTCTGCGCGATCTGGTCGCCGTTGATCTCGTTCAGGATGTCGAGGTCATACTGGCGGGTGTAGGCGTCGTTGTTCATGAAGACAAAGACGAGGGTCTTGTCGTCCACGAAGGACTTGGGCCCGTGACGGTAGCCCATCGAGCTGTCCCAGGAGGTGGCCACGAGGCCGTGGGCAAGCTCGAGGATCTTGAGCTGGCTCTCCTGGGCGAGGCCCACGAAGGAGCCGGAGCCCAGGTAGGTCACGCGGTTGAAGTCGCCGGCGAGGAAGGCCGCGACCTCGCCCTCGCGCGCGACGACGGCCTCGCCCATCTTGGCGGCCTGCTCGACCCAGGCGCGCTTCTGCTCGAGGGAGGCCGCGTCAAAGACGAGCGTGGTGAGCAGCGTCATGCAGCTGTAGGAGCCGGTCATGGCAAAGCCCTTGTCGTTGGCGCGCGGGATGAGCAGCGTCAGGGCGTCGGGGTCGTCCGCAGACTCGACGGCGAGCTTGCCCTCCGGGGCGCAGGTGATGTTGAGGAACTTGACGTTTCTCACGAACTTCTTGGCCACCTGCACGGCGGCGAGGGACTCGGGGCTGTTGCCGGAGCGCGCGAAGGAGACGAGCAGCGTGGGCTCGTCCGGGTTCAGGAAGTCGCGCGGCGCGGAGACGATGTCGGTCGTGGCGACGGGCTTGAAGTCATAGAGCGAGACGTCGCCGGCGTGACGCAGGTACGGGCCCACGGTGTCGCCCACGTAGTCGGAGGTGCCGGCGCCGGTGAAGACGACGGAGAGACGCCCCTCGCCCATGGCGCGGGCGCTGGCGAGAAACGCCTCGATGGCGTCGAGGTTGTCCTCGTAGATCTTGAGGGTGTCGACCCAGAGCTCGGGCTGCTGGGCGATCTCTGCCGTGGTGATGTCGGCGCCCAGGGCCTTAAGCTCCTTCACGCTCTTCTCAAACATTGGCGGTTCCTTTCTGTTGATGATACGAAGGGATGATACGAAGGGACTGTCCCTTCGTATCATTACATGCGCTGGTGCAGGACCTTGTACTTGAACTGGTCCGCGCGCGCGACAGACAACGTGTACTCGATGATCTCGTTGGCGATGTTGTAGGTGGTGCGGGCGAGCTCGAGCACGGGGGCGTTCTCGGGGATGTCGAGCAGGTGCGCCTCGGCGGGACGCGCCACGCTCGCAAAGAACTCCTCCTCGGCCACGCGGATCTTCTCGTGATAGACGTTCTCGATGATCTCGTAGAGCGGCATGGAGTCGAGCAGCGGCCGCTTGAGGGTCAGGAACCTGCGCACGGGCAGGAAGCTGCGCTCCACCATCATGGGGATGCCGTCCGCCGAGCGCAGCCTCTTGAGCTTGAAGAGGCGGTCGCCCAGGCGCACGCCCATGTGCTGCGCGAGGTTCTTGTCGGCGTCGATCTCGGAGAACTCCAGGATCGTGGTATGGGGCTCGCGCCCCATCGCGCGCATCTGGTCGGTGAAGCTGTAGGACTGCATGAGGTTGGTGACCTGCGCGGACTGGTCCGCGACAAAGGTCCCGCGCCCGTGCTTGCGCACGACCATGCCCAGGCGCTCGAGCTCCTGCAGGGCCAGGCGGACCGTGGTGCGCGAGAGACCGTAGCGCTCGGAGAGCTCCCGCTCGGAGGGCATGAGGTCCCCCGGCCGGTACTCCTGCTCGATCTTCTCGGTGAGGATATCAACCAGCTGGTCATACAGCGGCTGCTTGCTCGCGCGCGCCACAGCGCCTCCCTTCCGCGTCCCGTTCCGCCGGCACCTGCCGCGGGGCCGCCGCTACCTACTCGTCCTCGTCGTCATCGTCCGCGCCGGCGGAGAGCTCCATGTGGCAGACGCCCTCCTTGCCGACCTCCACGGCCTCGGCCACGAGGTCCGCGATCGCGGAGTCCGGGGTGCGCGCCATCACGATGTCGATCAGCATGGGGAGGTTGGTGCCGGCGACCACCTGGATGTTGTCCTGCTCGGCGGTGATCATCATGGACTGGTTGAACGGGGTGCCGCCCATGAGGTCGCAGAAGATGAGGACGCCGTCGGTCTTCTCGCGCAGGTCCTTGACCGCAGCACGGAGGGTGTCGCCGTAGGTACCGGCCTCCTCCTCGACAAACGGGACGATCTCAAAGGCCTCCTGCGGGCCCGCGATCATGTCGAGCGCGCTCTTGAGGCCGGTCGAGAAGTGCCCGTGCCCGGTAAGGATGAATCCGATCATTGTGTCCTCCTTCGTGTCGAGGGCGGGGTGCCCTTGAACTCCTTATACGTACGGCAACGCGGCCTATGCGACCGCCTGCTGGTTCGTGTTCGTCTTGGTGAGCTCCTCGAAGCGGCGCTTGTACTGCTTCGCGTGCGTCTTGTCGCCCTTGTTGGCGTACTGCTTCCACAGCAGGAAGCAGAGCTTGCCCTGGAGGGCCGGGTTCTTCTCCTTCTTGAGCATCTGCTCCATCTGGTCGATGTAGCCGAACTTCTTTGAGAAGACGATGTCGTAGGTGAGCTGGCAGTCGGCAACGACGGCCTGGTCGGCCGCCTTGCTTGCCCTGAGCTGGGCGAGAAGCTCCTTGCAGCGGTCCTTGTTGCCCAGCTGGGTGAAGTAGTTGAACGCGACGGCGAGGGTCTGGGCCTGGCGCTTGGCCGAGTTTCTCATGCGGACGAGAAGCTCGATCATGCGGATGGCCATCTCCTCGTCGTCCATGGCCTGGTAGCACAGGAAGCGCAGGTAGTACTGGCGGTAGGTGGTCAGCGTCACGCGCGCGGGGGTGCTGTCGAGCGACTCGATGGCCTCCTTGTAGTGGCCCGTCTCGAAGAAGCCCTCGTACTTGGCCTCGTAGTAGCGACGGAAGCCCTCCTTGAACAGGAAGTAGGCGACGACGAGGATGATGAATGCGATGACGCCAGGATGCACGAAATTGCCTTTCTAGAGAGAACGGGCGCGCATCTCGGGAGATAGGGCGGGAACCCAGAGGTCCCGAGCCGTGAGATGCGCGCCCGCTCGAACCGAGCATTCGAGGCCCGCGGCGCCCGGAGGACCGGGCACCGCGGGGCCAGGAGAAGCCTTAGCCCTTCGCGACGAGGTTGAGGGCGCCAAAGACGATGCCGATGACCAGGACGATGAAGATCGCCTTGGTGGAGGTCATGCCCTTGCGGCCGAGCAGCCAGTACACGAAGCCGACGAGCGCGGCGGGAACGAGCTTGGGGCAGATGTTGTTCAGGATGTCCTGAACGTTCAGCGGAACGCCACCGATGTTCGGGTTGATCGTGAGGACGATGCCCACGTTGGTGGAGACAAGCGCGCCGACCATGAAGACGCCCATGACGGTGGCGGCGTCGGTGATCGCGTTGAGCTTGTCAGACATGGTGGTGACGAGCTTCATGCCCTGATCGTAAGCGATGTAGGTCTGCTTGCAGCGGAACCAGTCGACCACGACGCAGGAGGCAATCCAGATGAAGATGCCGAGCGGGTTGCCCTCCATGGCCATGTTGGCGGCCAGGGCGCCGAAGATCGTCGGAAGCAGCGAGCCAAAGATGGAGTCGCCGATGGAGGCGAGCGGGCCCATCAGGCCGGTCTTGAGGGAGGCGACGGTCTCGAGACCCTCGGTGCCCTCGGTCTCCTCGATGGCGAGGTCGATGCCCGTGATGATCGTGTTGAGGAAGTTGGAGGTGTTGAAGAACGGCGAGCACTGGGTGCGGCAGGCGGTCTTCAGGGCCTCGGTGTTGTCCCCATAGATCTTGCGGAGCTGCGGAAGGATGATCCACAGGTATCCGGAGTGCTGCATACGCTCGTAGTTCCAGCCAGCCTGGAAGCCAACGAGGTTGCGAATGTTGATCTGGCGAAGGTCAGCCTTAGTGAGCTTGTAGCCAGTGGTCTGTCCGACATTAGAGCTCATCGTCGTCATCTCCCTCCGCACCAGCAGAGACAGCCGCGACGGCGCCGGTCTGGTGCTGCTGGTAGTAGATGTAGGCAAGAGCGAAGCCGATGAGAGCAACGGTCAGCATCGACAGACCCTTGAAGCTGCCACCGTTGATGGCGGTCTCGGTAGCACCAGCGACCGTGGCGACGTCGCCGCCGATGGTCTGGATGCTCGAGAAGGCGGTGCCGAGGAGGGCAGCGATCACGAAGCCAAGGATGAGGTAGGCAACGTGCTTCTTGACGGGCAGGTAGCGAAGCAGGATGGCGAAGCCGACGGCCGGCAGCATGCCACCAGCGACGGTGAGGCCGGTGCCGAGCCAGGCGAGGTCGCCGTTGAGGGCGCCGGTGATGGCGTCAACCAGACCCTGGCCGAAGGCGAGGGCGAGGAAGACCGGGATCATACGGGAGAGGCACCAAGAGACAGCACCCATCCAGTAGTGAACGTTGTAGGCGCCCCAGTTCATCTTCTCGACGTCAGCGTCGCAGGCGTGACCCCAGAAGGTGTTGGCCATACGACCGAGGATGTCGGTGTAGACGAGGATCGCGGCCACGGGCACGCCGAGGGCGGCGAGGGCCTGCTCCGGGTCCATGCCGGAGCTCACGGCGAAGGCCGTGGCGATCAGGGTGCCGGAGTTGGCGTCGATGCGGGAAGCGCCGCCGAAAGTGCCAACACCGAGGATGGTGAGCTGCATGCTACCACCGATGAAAAGACCAGTTGCCATGTCGCCCATCACGAGGCCCGTGAAGAAGCCAGAGAACACGGCGGAGCCGGCGCTGGAGTACCAGTGCAGCTCGTCCATGATCTGGAAGCCCGCGTAGAGCGTGAGCAGAAGAATCTGCCACCACTGAATCATGGTTCTTTTCCTCCTTCTAACAACTCGAACGTTTCGTACGTTTCACGCTATATCGCTGCGGTGCATCTCCCCTCACCGCGTAGCGCCTTGCTGGGCCGGAGCCTAGGGCTTGAAGGTCTCCGGGCTGTTCTGCGGGGTGAGCTGGATGACCATGGGAACGCCCATGGCGGCGAGCTCGTTCAGGGCGTCGACGTCGTCCTGGCCGCAGTTGATGTTGCGGTTGTAGGTCTTGACGATGTTCATCGAGGTGATGTTGCCGAGGATGATCTCGTCGAACTTCACGCCGGCCTTGGCGAGCTTGACGTAGACCTCGGGCTTCTTGACGACGATGAACAGACGCTGGGCGTCATACTTGCCGGCGAGGATGTTGGCCGCGGCCTTCTCGACGGGCAGGACGGAGAGCTTGCAGGTGGCCGGGGTGGCCATGCGCAGGACCTGCTTCTGGGTGGCATCCTCGGCCACCTGGTCATCGACGACCATGAAGCGGCTGACCTGGCGGGCGTTGGCCCAGAGGTTGCCGACCTGGCCGTGGATGAGGCGGAAGTCAACACGTGCTCCAACGATCATGCTACTCAACTCCTTCTTTCTCGAGATGGTTGATGAGGGGCGTCGAACGTAGGGAGATGGCGTCGCTCACGTGACCCTCGGTCTCAAACAGCACGAGCTCGTTGACGCCGGCGCGCGTGATGCCGTGAGGGACATAGAGGGTGGCGATGGGACCGATCTCCCAGTACCTGCCCACGTTGACCCCGTTGACAAACGCGACGCCCTTACCAAAGCCCGTAGTGTCTATATAGGTGTCTGCCGGCTCGTCGAGCGTGAACTCGAAGCGCGAGAAGGACGGCGTCCCCTCGGCCCAGCCGGCGGTGTAGTCAATCCCAGAGACGTCCTCGAGCGGCAGGCGGAAGGCCTCCCAATTGAGGACGAAGTGCAGGTCGACGCAGACGCCCGTGCGGATGCCCTTGCGCTGGGTGTCCGCCAGGAACTTGTGGCCGTAGTTCACGCGGCCCATGTTCTCCACGAGGACGTCAAGCTGGTTCTTCTCGGCAGGAAGGGCGTAGCGGATGTCCTCGCCGATGTGCTCCTGGTACTGGGTGGCCACGAGCTCGCCGTTGACGTAGACCTGCGCGCGGTCGCGGCCGTCCACCACGCGGATGCGCTCGGGCTCGGTCGTGTCGCGCTCGATCTGCGTGCGGTAGAGGACGTAGCCGTAGGACTGGCCCATGTCCTCCATCGTCTGCGGGTAGAGCGAGCGGACGGGCTCGGGGTCGAGGCAGCCGAGGTTCTCGAAGAGACCGGTGCGCGCCTTGAGCTCGATCTTCTCGGCCGGGACGTTTACCGCGGACTTGATCAGCGGCTCTGCGGTCCAGTTGTCCGGGAAGAGGTCGCGCACGACGTCGCGCAGCTTGTACCACTTCTCGGTGGGGTTGCCCTCCTCGTTCAGAGGGGCGTCGTAGTCGTAGGAGGTGACCTGGTGAAGGTCGTGGGTGTGGCGGGCGGAGCAGCCGTTCATGAAGCCAAAGTTGGTGCCGCCGTGGAACATGTACAGGTTGATGGACCCGCCGAGCTCCAGAAGCTCGCGCACGGAGTCAGCCAGGTCCTGGGCGTCGCGCGTGATGACGTTCTCGCCCCAGCGGTTGAACCAGCCGTCCCAGAACTCCATGCACATAAGCGGCCAACTCTTGCCGTGCTCCTCGTGGAAGGCCTTGAGGTTGGCAAAGTTCTCGGCCGCGCGAGAGCCAAAGTTGCCGGTGACGAAGACGTCGTCGTCGATGAGCGTGCCTGCGCGCAGGCATCCGCGCCACGGACCGTCGGAGGTGCACAGGGGGACGTCTACCCCGCGGTCGAGCATGAGGTCGCGGATGCCGCGCAGGTACTCCTTGTCCTCGCAGTAGGAGCCGTACTCGTTCTCCACCTGCATCATGAGGATGTTGCCACCGCGCGTAACCTGACGCTCGACCAAAATGGGCATGAGCGCGTCATAGTAGGCAGCGACGCGGGCGAGGAACTTGGGGTCGCGCGAGCGCGGACGCAGGGCGCGGTCTGCGAGCAGCCAGGCGGGCAGGCCTCCCCACTCCCACTCGGCGCAGATGAACGGCGACGGGCGGACGATGATCCACAGGCCCAGCTCGGTCGCCTCGTCGAGGAAGCGGGCCAGGTCGCAGATGCCCTCGAAGTCGAACTCGCCGGGACGCGGCTCGTGGAGGTTCCACGGCACGTAGGTCTCGACGGTGTTGAAGCCCATCGCCTTGAGGTTGTAGAGGGAGTGGCGCCAGCCCGACGGGTGAACGCGGAAGTAGTGAATCGAGCCAGAGAGAATCGTGAAGGGCTTGCCGTCGAGCAGGAACTGGTCCTTGATCTCGAAAGTGTGCATCTCACTCCTCACGTCCGGACCGCTGGTTAATCGTTAAAGCGTCGTTTCGCGCGTCATCGATCGCTGGTCGCGCATGGTAGCCACTATACACGTTCTCGACATGTTTGTCGTGAAATTATGAAGAGACGTGTGAACGGTCGGTTTTGTCCCGTGAGTGGAGTTTTCTGTTTTCGCAGGTCAGAAGTGGTATTAGTCACCACTTTTCGAATAAACACCAGCTAGTTGATAGAAAGAACTGGTAGTAACAACTGTATCAGTAATACCAGTGGTACTTATTTCGGCAGACCACTCGTCTCGCCCCCGGACGGCGCCGTGCGCCACGCCCGCCCAGAAAGATATGATGGGACAGACGCCTCCGGGGTATCTGTCAGATGGGACAGACACCTCCGGGATATCTGTCACATACCGCTGGCAAAGGAGCCGCCATGATCTCCACCGTCACGCTCAACACCTCCATCGACAAGGCCTACCAGCTTGCTTGCCCGCTCGTGGACGGCACGGTGATGCGCGTGCAGACCTGCATCGACAACGCCGGCGGCAAAGGGCTGAACGCCGCCCGCGCGGTCGCGACCTGCGGCGAGAAGATCGTGGCCACGGGATTTGTGGGCGGCAACAACGGCCGGCTTCTCTGCGAGCTTCTGGACGCCGACGGCATCGAGCACGACTTCGTGCACGTGGCGGCCGAGACGCGCTGCTGCGTGAACGTGCTCGAGCCAAACAGCCGCTCGACGGAGTTCCTGGAGCCCGGCCGCGCCGTGAGCGCGAACGAGGTGTCTGCCGTGCGCACGAAGGTCGCCGAGGTGGCGGCACGCGCCGACGTGGTGACCTTCAACGGCTCCGTGCCGGCGGGCTGCAGCGACGACATCTACCGCGAGCTGGTGGAGGTCGTGCGCGCGGCGGGCAAGCCGGCGATCCTGGACACCTCGGGCAAGCTGCTCGTGGGCAGCCTGGCCGCCCGTCCCGCGATGATCAAGCCCAACACCGACGAGATCCAGGCGATCCTGGGCCGCAAGCCGGAGTCCATCGACGAGATCTACGCCGCAGCGCGCGAGGTGCACGAGACCTACGGCATCGAGAAGGTCGTGGTGTCGCTGGGCGGCAACGGATCGGTCATGGCCTGCTCCGAGGGCGTCTTCCGCGGGCGCGCGCCGCGGATCGAGGTGGTCAACCCCGTGGGCTCGGGCGACACGATGGTCGGCGCCTTCGCCGTCGCCATGGCGCGCGGCATGGCAGTTGAGGACCAGCTCGCGTTTGCGATGGCCTGCGCGAGCGCCAACTGCCTCACGCCCTCGACCGGCCACTTCGACATGGCCGTGGCCGACGAGCTGCGCACCGACACGAGCGTCGAGAAGGTCGCGTAGCCTCCGAACCTGGCGGCGCCCCGGCCCTCCCCTGTGCCCAGACAGTCCTCGCCGCAAAGAGCGCGGCTGCGGAACTGCGCCAGAGGAAGGCCGGGGCGCCTTCTGCAACAGGGTATGTACACCACGCCTTGAGGGTATGTACACCTTTCCGAGCCGCGCGTTCTTCTCGACAGTTTGTCTACCTGCGGAAACGCTGATAGTCCGAACTCGGACGATGTACATACCCGGTATGCGTGGCGTACATACCCTCGATGGCGGCGGGGATGATGAGTGATGGGCAGCGGCTACGGGGCCGGACGCAGTTCAAGGCGGGCCGAGAAGGACGGGCGCTCGCCGGCCGTGACGTCCACCGTGAGCGACCCGCCCATCGACTCCGCGAGCGCGCGGGCGACCGCGAGACCAAGGCCGGTGCCGCCGGAGTTGCGCGCGGGGTCTCCTTGGTAGAAGCGCTCCGTGAGGCGCGCGGGGTCGAGCCGGGCGGCGTCGGCGGGCGCAACGGGGTTCTCGACCGTGAGCGTCGTGCCCTCGACGCGCACGCACGGCGCGCCCGAGCCGTGGACGAGGGCGTTCTCCAGCAGGTTGGCGATCACACGCGCGAGGCCGTCGGGCGCAGCGAGCACGGGCGCGGTCTCGCCGAGCCGCACGTCGGGCTCCCAGCCGCGCACCGCGAAGACCCCATAGCGGACGGCGAGCGCATCCGCCGCGGCATCAGCGAGGTCGCAGGCGACGAGCTCCGGCTCCCAGGACGGGTCCGCGGCACGGGCGTACGTGAAGAGGTCGTCCACGAGCACGCGCATGGCGGCGAGGCGCTTCTCGGCACCTTCGAGGTAGCGGGCTGCGCGCTCGGGATCCTCCGCACGCTGGGCGAGCTGCAGGTAGCCCTGCGCCCCGGCGAGCGGGGTGCGGATGTCGTGGGAGAGCGCCGCGAGCTGCTCGCGGAAGCGCTCGTCGGCGGCGCGGCGCTCGAGGTCGCGCGCGAGGTCTGCGTCCAGGTGGCAGTCGACCGCGCAGGCGAGCTCGGCGACGGCGGGGTCCGCGGACTCCAGGCGCGCGCGGGGCGCGGGCGAGACGGCGGCGCGATCGAGCAGCTCCGCCAGCCGCGCGAGGTCGCGGTCGCGGGCCCGGCGTGACGAAAAGGGGCTGTCCCTCTTCATCACAGGCTCACACGGGACATGAGCCTGTGGGAGATGACCCAGAACGCCGCGATGCAGACGACGCACGTCACGACAGGACCCAGGTCAAGCGTCGCGTTCATGCTGAGCAGCGCCGCCGGCTGAAGCGGCATCAGCAGCTGGGCCAGGTCGTAGGCGAGCTCCTGGGAAAACGGGATCGCCACCGCCATGGGCACGAGAAGCGCCAAGTTGAGCAGGCCACCTGCGAGCATGATCGAGATGAGCAGCGTCGTCCCAAAGCCGCGCGAGCGCCGGGAGAGCCACAGGAGCAGCAGGCCAAAGGCGGCGTACGTCCATCCCACGAGCATGCTGGCGAGCACGCGCAACACAAGCTCGCCCAGCGGCATCCCCTCGAGCTGTGCGCCGGGCGCGAGCAGCAGGATGAGCCCCAGTAGAACCGTCCAAGCCGTGAGCACCATCGAGAGCATGAGCACAAGAATCATCCGCGTAGCCACGTAGTCGGCCCTTCCTCGCTCTGTGGCAATCGAGGCCCGCAGCCCGTTCGACGACAGGTCATGAACCGTGATGCCGGTCACAGCGAAGCACGTGCCAAAGATGGCTCCCGAATTGACAAGCGAGAGGAGCGACGACTCAAACGATATGACCAGATGCATGTCGGCATTCTGCGGGGTGAGCAAGGTCGTGAGGAGAGTCGCAAGGGCCCGCAGTGCCGGCAGCGCGAAGGCGCCCTTCACGTAGGCGTCGCGCGAGGCGAGGTAGAGCGCGGCGCGAAGCTGGTTTCTCAGGTTGGTCATGATGCTCACCTGCCCTTCCCGGCCGCGCGCGAGGTCTCACGGCCGTCGATGATGCGCACGAGCTCCGCCTCCACGTCCGGCGCGGAGACCGTGAGCTCCGTCACGGCGATGCCCGCGGCCAGGAGCACCTGAGCCAGCACCGTGCGGTCCGGCTCGCCGCCGCCCGGCGCCGTCACGCGCAGGGCGCCGTCCGGCAGCACGCGCACCGTGAGGCCCGGCAGCTCCTCGGCGAGCACGGCCACCGTGCGCTCCGGGGCGTCGACGCGCAGCGTGAGGTAGGTGGCGCAGGCGTCGGCGAGCTCGTCGGAGGTGAGCTGGCGCACGAGGGCGCCATCGCGCATGATGCCGTAGTGCGTGCACATGCGCTCGAGGTGCGTCAGGATGTGCGAGCTGATGACGATCGTCACGCCGCGCTCGCGGTTGAGGCGGATTAGAAGGTCGCGCAGCTCGGAAGCCCCCGTGGGGTCGATGCCGTTGAGCGGCTCGTCGAGCAGCAGCACCTCGGGCGAGCCGAGCAGCGCGAGGGCCACGCCGAGGCGCTGGCGCTGGCCCGCGGAGAGGTCATCCACGTAGGAACCGCGCGGCCAGAGCGCACGGCGCTTGCCGTCGCCGCCCGTTCGCTCGTCCAGGCCCACGGCCGCAAGCACTTCTCGGCACGCCTTCTGTGGGTCGGGCAGGCCGAGCACCAGGGCGCGGTTCATAAGGTTCTCGAAGGCATCGAGCCGGCCGTAGACCGCGGGCGCCTCTATGAGCACGCCGACGCGCGGGTCGGACTCGCACGGACGCAGCTGCCTGTCAAGGACGCTCACGGTGCCCGCGTCCTGTCGCATGAAGCCCGCGACGAGCTTGAGCAGGGTGGACTTGCCCGCGCCGTTCTTGCCCACGATTCCAAAGACGGAGCCGGCAGGCACGGCGAGGCTCACGTCGCACACCGCGCGCACGCGGCCGCGCGAGAAGGACTTGGAGAGGCTGCTCGTCTCGATGGCGTTCATGGTGTCCCCCTTCCCTTGCTGCTTTCAGCCTACCCGGAAGGTGTCGGCAAACGCTCCAGAGACCTACAAGACTTTGACAAGATGCGCGCGTGGCAACGGGAAAGCGCGCCAACCCTACAGGCTCTTCGGAAGGTTCCCGTAGACCCCCTGTCTATGTCCCACGCGCACGACCTCAATAAGCAGCCTGTCCTCATGGATGCTGGCAAGTATGCGATATGACCCCACGCGATAGCGCCAACCCGACTCCGTTCCCTGGATCTGCTTTGATCCGGGAATGGCCTTGGGGTTATCGCAGCCCACGAGGTTTGTCTCAACCCACCTGACAACCATCGAGCGCTGCTTCTTTTCAATGGAAAGCAGCTCCTTGGCAGCTCGTCTCGTCCACTCGACCTCGTAGCTCACTCAGCATCGGCGGCCATCCTCATGACCTCCTCCATGCTGTAGCGGATACCGTCATCTGAACGAATCGCCTCGTCATAGGCAAGCTTGTCCGCAGCCTCCTCGACCTTCTCGAGGGCCGCCTCCCTCACCACATCGGAAAACGTGCTCCCCACGAAGTCGGCGTATGCCTGAATCCAAGACTTCTCCTCAGGCGCAAAACGAATCGCCGTCGCCCCCATTGCCATGGTCTGCCCCTTTCGTACTACGCTGTAGTACGAATAGTATACCCACTTACTGGCTAGAAGTCGTCTCGAGCTTGAAGCCGATGCCCCAGACGGTCTGGAGGTAGGCGTCGGTGCCGGACGCGCGAAGCTTGGCGCGCAGGTTGCTCACGTGCGTGGCGATGGTGCGCTCCTCAGTGAGGGCCTCCTCGCCCGCAACCAGCTCAAAGAGGGCGCGCTTGGTGAAGACGCGCCCGGGCTCGGCCATCATGGCGGCGAGGATGTCAAACTCGGTGCGCGTGAGGCGCAGCGGAGCGCCGTCCACGGCAAACGTGCGGGCGGCGGAGTCGAGCTCCCAGCGGCCAAAGCGCGCTACGACGCCCGCGCGCTCTTCTCGCCCGCGGCCGCGCAGCTGCACCTCCACGCGCGCGAGCAGCTCGTCGAGGTCGAAGGGCTTGACGAGGTAGTCGCTCGCGCCCAGGCGAAGGAGCGCCACGCGGTCCGTCACGGCGGACTTCGCCGAGGTCACGATTACGGGAGCGGCAACGCCGGCAGCGCGAAGGCGCCCGATGAGCTCCTCGCCGGGGACACCGGGCAGCATGAGGTCCAAGATCACGAGGTCGAAGGGCAGGTTCTTCTCGGCGGCGCGCTCTGCCGCAAGCAGGGCCTCCGTGCCGGAGAAGGCCGGCACGCACGCGTAGCCCTCGTCCCCGAGAAAGGTGCAGACCACCTCGGAGAGCGCGGCGTCGTCCTCGACCACGAGGACGTGGGGGCTGTTGGCGAGCGTATTCATGGAGCCAGTATAGCCCCGACCCCGCCGTGAGGGTATGTGCACCGCCCGCTCAGGATATGTACACTTTCCGGCCCGCCAGCACTTCTCGCCCGCGTCTCTGACCTGCGGCTTTGCGAGAAGAACCTCAAAGTCGACTGTACATACCCGGTATGCGCACTGTACATACCCTCAGGGACGGGCGCCCCTCAGCGCGTAAACGGCCACTCTCCCGCCGCGAGCGCCTCGATTGAGGCGGCCACCGCGTCGTCCTCGCAGGCACCGATGTGCCAGCGCGCCGCCTCGGCAGCCTCCGGCGCGGCGCCCGCCACCGCCACGGAGTTCTTCACGGCGGCGAACATCGGCAGGTCGTTGTCCGCGTCACCGAAGACCACGACGTCGTCGAGGCCCACGCCCAGACGCTCGGCCAGCCACGCCACCGCGGTGCCCTTGTTCCAGCCGCGCGGCATGATGTTGGAGTACGTGGGCATGGCCCGGTCCACGTCAAACGCCGCGACCTCGGCACCCAGCCGTGCGACGAGCTCGGCCATGGCCGCCTCGCCCGCGCCGGTGAAGACGTTGGCCTTCACCACGGGAAAGTCCGGCAGCTCACGTGTCACGCGGCAGCGCTCGGCATAGGCCGGGAAGTGCGCTGCCAGCACCTCGAGCTCGCCCTCCACCAGAAGCGGGGTCGCGTCGTCAAAGCAGACCAGCCCGGCGCCCGGCGTGGCGGCGACGATGGCGCGCAGCTGCTCGAGGGCGTCGAACGCGAGCGACTGCTCCATGACCTTCTCGCCGCCCAGGTAGACCTGCATGCCGTTGGTCGCGAGCGCCGTGGAGCAGCAGGCCGCGTCCCCGCCAAAGAAGTCCGGGATCCACGAGTAGCCGCGTCCGCTCGCGGCGCCCACCCAGAGGCCGGCGTCGATCGCCGCGTGGAAGGCGGCGACGGTGCGCTCCGAGACCTGGCGCCGACCGCGCGGCAGGATGGTCCCGTCAATGTCGGTGAGGATGAGCTTCACGGCCACGTTCTTCTCCCTTCGCCTTGCGCCCCGCGCATGGGGCGCACTCAGTATATGACGCGGCAGCCCAGCTCGGCCGCGTCCGCGCCCACCACGCCCTCCGGGTCCGCGTCCATGATCACGGCCTCGACGCGCTCGAGCGTCCCAAACCACAGGAGGCCGGCAGCGCCGACCTTGCTCTGGTCCATGAGGACGAACGTCCGAGAGGCGCAGCCCAGGTACGCGCGCTTGAGCTCGGCCATGTCCTGGTTGTTGGTCATGAGGCCGCGACCGGGCACGTAGGACGTTGGCGTGACGAAGGCCTTGTCCGGGTGGAGCATCTCGAGCGTGCGCATGGCGAGCGGGCCCGCGGTGTAGCGGTGCCCCTTGCGCAGGCTGCCTCCGAGCATGATGACGTCGAGGGAGGGCGCGGAGCGGTCGACGTAGTCGGCGATCGTGAAGTCGTCGGTCACGATGGTCACCCCCGTCCGTCCCGAGATGGCACGGACAAGCTCGAGCGCCGTGGTGCCCGAGTCCACGAGCACCGCGTCCCCGTCCTCCACGAAGGGAGCCGCCAGCCGCGCGATGGCCTGCTTGGCCTCCACGTTCACGTTCACGCGCCGGTCCTGCACCGAGACCGTGAGCGTCTTGGAGAGCGAGACGGCGCCGCCGTGCGTGCGGCGCAGCTTGCCGTCGCGCTCGAGGGCGTCGAGGTCGGCGCGCGCCGTCACGCGGGACACGCCAAAGACCTCCGCGAGCTGCTTGACCTGCACGGACGTCGCGCGGTCGAGCATGGAGAGAATCGCCGCGCGCCGCTCCTCTGATGACATTGCCATGCTCGCCCGCCCTTCTCGACGCTGTTCTCGCCCGCCGGCTACGCGCCCGCCGGCTGCGTTTGTGTGCGAATTGTGTTTCCTTTTCTTGCCTTACCGGCAATCTATCACATTGTTTTTGCTTTCGTTTTGGAAAGCGCATCGGGCGGCGGCGGAGCTTGGCCGCCCAGCGGAGGGCGAGAAGAACGCCAGCGCTGCCTTTGCTTTCCCTTCCCCGCGCCGCTCGGCGGACGCGCCGGGCCTCGCACGCGCGCGGGCCGCCTACAATGGCGGTATCAGCCGCTCCGAGGAAGGGAGTTTTGATGCTCGTCACCACGAAGGAAATGCTGCTCGACGCCCAGGCCGGCCACTACGCCGTCGGCGCGTTCAACGTCGAGAGCCTCGAGTTCGTCATGGCCGTCGTGAAGGCCGCCGAGGAGCTGCGCTCCCCCGTCATCATGCAGACCACGCCCGGCACCGTGAAGTACGCCAACCTCGACTACTTTGCCGCCATGTGCCGCGTCGCCGCCGAGCAGGCGAGCGTGCCCGTGGCCATCCACCTCGACCACGGCGACGGCTTCGACCGCGCGGTCCAGGCCATGAAGGCCGGCTACACCTCCGTCATGATCGACGGCTCCCACGACACCTTCGAGGACAACATCGCCCTCACCTCCTCCGTGACCAAGGTCGCCAAGCCGCTGGGCATCCCCGTCGAGGCCGAGCTCGGCAAGGTCGGCGGCAAGGAGGACGACGGCCCGGCCGTCGAGGGCGAGAGCCCCTACACCGACCCCGAGGAGGCCCGCGAGTTCGTCGAGCGCACCGGCTGCACGTCGCTCGCCATCGGCGTGGGCACCGCGCACGGCGTCTACACCGAGACCCCGCACATCGAGCAGAGCGTCGTGAAGGCCATCCGCTCCGTCGTGGACGTGCCGCTCGTGCTCCACGGCACCTCCGGCGTGCCCGACGACCAGGTCGCCGAGGCCATCAAGAACGGCATCTGCAAGGTCAACTACGCCACCGAGCTGCGCCAGGCCTTCATGCGCGGCTTCATGGGCTACATGGCCGAGAACCCCGGCGCCTTTGACCCCAAGAAGCCCAACAAGCCCGGCATGCAGGAGATCACCGACCTCGTCAAGGTCCGCATGACCAACCTCGGCTCCGTCAACAGGGCATAAGACAGGCACCGCCCCGACCACGCAGCTTTGGCCCCGGTTGCCGTCCCCGTGCGGGCGCAGCAACCGGGGCCTTCCTGTGTTTGTAGGGCCCACGGAGCCCGTCCTCGTACTCCCGTGAGGACAAGGACGTCGAGCGAGAAGAACCTGCCCGCGTCACATAAAACGGGCCCCGACGCGCGCGGCGCGGGTCCGTTGACATTTTAACCTGACGACATTGTCATGACGACATTGTCAAAACGCTACGCCTCGGCGAGGCCGGAGTTGACGAGCTCGGCGATCTTCTCGGCATCGTCGAACGCCTGGACGTTCGCGCGGAAGCCGTCGTCCATGAGCAGGGCGGCCACCTTGGAGAGCAGCCGCAGATGCGTGGTGCCGGCCTCGGCGGCGGGCGTCAGGATGGAGATGGCGCAGGTGACGGGCGCATTGTCCATGGAGGGCCACTCGATGCCCTCGGAGAACTTGACGACGATCATGCCCGCCGCCTTGATGGCGTCGCTCTTGGCGTGGGGGATGGCGAAGCCGCCCGTCATGCCCGTGGTGCCCTCGACCTCGCGGGCCTTGTACGCCCCGTAGACGCCCTCGGCGTCATCGGAGAGGCCCAGCTCGACGGCCTTGGCGGCCAGCAGCCTGAGCGCCTCGTCGACGGAAGCGGCGCTCTGGCCGAGAACAACGTTGGATGCGGGAACGAACTCGCTCATCTCTACCCCCTGCCCGGCGGCGTTCGCCGCCCTTGCCTATTCGTAACAGATTCATGGTAGCACCGCGCGGGGAGGACGAGGCCATCGGCGTCATCCTCCCCGCGCGGGCACATTCGGGGCTCACGTGAGCGCGTCGGCGGCGAAGGCGCGGGACAGCCCGGACTATCCCCTGGCCTCGCGACGCAGGCGCAGGGCCTCGTAGGCGCAGCCGTACATGGCCGCCTGGTTTCCGAGGCTCGCCGCCTCGATGCGTGCCTCCTTGCACGGCTTGAGCGCGTACTCCGCGAACTTCTTGCGCAGCTCGGGGGCGAAGGTGGCAAAGGCACCCGCCACGCCGCCGCCGATGAGGTACATCTCGGGGTCCACGATGCAGGAGATCTGCGACATGGCCAGGGCCAGATAGTCGCACATCTTGTCCACGGCGAGCTGGGCGCACTCGTCGCCGCCCGCGAGCGCGCGGAAGACGGAGAGCGTGTCGGTGGCGTGCTCCACGTGCACCGGCGTCACGCCGCGACGCTCGCACTCCTCGAGGTAGAGGCGCACGATGCCCTGCGCCGAGGCGTACTGCTCGAGGCAGCCGCGCCGGCCGCAGCCGCACGTGCGCGTCTCGTCGCGGTTGAGCGTGATGTGGCCGATCTCGCCGCCCGCGCCAAAGGAGCCGGCGATGAGCCTGCCGCCCACGACCACGCCGGCGCCGACGCCCGTGCCCAGCGCGATGAGCACGTAGCTGGAGACGCCCTGCGCCACGCCGGCCCACATCTCGCCGAGCGCCGCCGCATTGGCGTCGTTGACGAAGGCGATGCTCGCGTTGGGGAACTCCGCGGAGAGCGCGCCGACAAAGCCCTCGGGGTCGAGCTTGATGTTGGCGAGAAGACCCACGGTGCCGTCATCGGCCACGGGACCGGGGATGTCCAGGCCGCAGGCGATGACGTCGGCGGCGGTGGCGTCGTGGGCGGCGAGGATCTTGCCCAGGCCCTCGGTCACGGTGGCGTACGCCACGGCGTCCACGAGCGCGGGCGTCGGGATCTTGCGCTCCTCGAGCAGCTCTCCCTCGGGCGTGAACAGTCCCGCCTTGATGCTCGTCCCGCCGACGTCGATGCCCAGCACCATATCCATGTCTTGTTCCTCCCTTGCCGTGCGGGGACTCCCGCGGCCAAACGTATCCCCGATGATAGCCACCCGCAGAAGCTCTGTGACCATCTTCTGCGCGGACGGGTCCGGGCGTCGGCGGACGGGTACACTGAGGGTGCGTCACCCTCACGCACGTCACCTAGAGCAGCGAGGAGCACCCATGGCAGAGACGAACCCCACCACGCAGCCCACAGCCGACCCCAAGACGCAGCCCGCCGCAGATGCCGTCGCGCAGGGGGTCACGATCCCCTCGACCAACCGCGGCGAGATCAACGCCGCGCTCTCCAACCCCCGCGCAGACATGGAGGCGCTCGATGCCCTCGAGCGCACGCTCTTCTCGCTGCGCTACGCCATGGGCGAGATCGGCGGGCTCGGCCCCGTGATCGATCCGCCCAAGGCCACCGCCCAGCGCGGCGAGGCCATGGCACAGCTGCAGGAGCTGTCCGTGCGCGCGCTCTGTGACCCTGCCGTGGCGCCGCTGCTCGGTCGCCTGGAGCAGGAGCCCGAGCTCATCGGCGAGACCCGCATGGCGCAGGTCAAGATCCTCAAGCGCGACCGCGCCTCCCTCGTGGACGTGCCCGCCGAGGAGCAGGCCGCCTTCAGCCGTCTCACCGTCGAGGCCAACGACGTCTGGCGCCGCGCCAAGGCCGCCAACGACTGGGCGTCGTTCGAGCCCTACGTCAACCGCATCGTGGCGTCGCTTCGGCGCATGGCCGAGTTCAAGGACGCCGAGAAGGACCCGTACGACGTCTGGCTCAATGAGTACGAGTGGGGCACCGACCGCGCCTTCTACGACCGCTTCTTCTCGCAGGTGAAAGACTGCGTGGTCCCGCTGCTCGCCGACTGCATGGCCAGCCGCCACAAGCCGAGCCACGCCTGCGTGGAGGGCACCTTCGACGTGGAGCGCCAGTGGCGGCTCGCGGGAGACCTCGCACGTCTCGAGGGCCTCGACGAGGGGGCCCTCTGGATCGGGCGAACCGAGCACCCCTTCACCTGCGGGCTCTCGCGCGACTTTGTCATCGTGACCGGCCACGCCTACCCCGACAACGTGCTCTCCAACGTCTTCTCCATCCTCCACGAGGGCGGGCACGCCCTCTACGAGCAAAACGTCGATGCCGCCTACGCGGGCACCTCGCTTGCCGAGGGCACCTCGATGGGCATGCACGAGGCACAGAGCCGCTTCTTCGAGAACCTCGTGGGCCGCTCCGAGGCCTATGCGCCCACGCTGCTGGCCGTGCTGCGCCGCCACTTCCCGGGGCAGTTTGCCCGCGTGACGGCTCACCAGCTCTACCTTGCGGAGAACTGCGCCGAGCCGGGTCTGGTCCGCACCGAGGCCGACGAGCTCACCTACCCGCTGCACGTCCTCGTGCGCTACGAGATCGAGCAGCTCCTCTTCTCCGGCGAGGCCACCGCGGCCGACGTGCCGCGCCTCTGGGCCGAGAAGTACCGCGAGTACCTGGGCGTAACCGTCCCGGACGACGCGCGCGGAGCTCTGCAGGACACCCACTGGTCCGACGGCTCCTTCGGCTACTTCCCCACCTACGCGCTGGGGTCGGCCTTTGGCGCTCAGCTCAAGGCGGCGATGATCCGCGGCGGCATAGACTTCGAGGCGGTCTGCGCCTCGGGCGACCTCGCGCCCATCCGCTCCTGGCTGCGCGACAACATCTGGCACTGGGGCCGCGCCAAGGAATCCGGCGAGCTCATCGAGGCGGCGTGCGGCGAACCCTTCTCGGCCACCTACTACACCGACTACCTGACCGAGAAGTTCTCCGCCATCTACCGTCTGTAAATTGGGGACGTGTTTTTTCGTTCAGACGTTTTGGGACAGGTTTCCCAGCGGAGGGGCCGCGGATGAGAGCGCTCATACAACGCGTGGAACAGGCGTCGGTCGAGGTGGACGGCGTCGTGACGGGCAGCTGCGGCGCCGGCTACCTGATTCTGCTGGGCGTGGCGCCCCGCGACGACGAGGCCCTGGCGGAACGCCTCTGGCGCAAGGTGTCCGCGCTGCGCATCTGCGCGGACGACGCCGGAAAGACCAACCGCTCGCTGCTTGACACTGGTGGCAGCGTGCTCGTGGTGAGCCAGTTCACGCTCTACGCCGACGCTCGCCGCGGCAACCGGCCGTCATTCACCGGAGCGGCCGGTCCCGATCTCGCCGAGCGCCTCTACGACCGGTTCTGCGACCTCGCCGAGGCAGAGCTGGGCCCAGGGCGCGTGGGCCGCGGAGTCTTTGGCGCGGACATGCGCGTGAGCCTGGTCAACGACGGGCCCTTCACCGTCCTTCTCGACACCGACGAACTGGGCTGGGGCTCAGCCAGGGGTTGACGCGCGCGGCGCAGGTTGGGGCCTGATGATAGACTCGGTGGGCTGCACGTCAAACTTGCTGATAGAAAGGCCCTCGCATGAAGATCGTCGATGAGTTCAAGGAGTTCATCGCCCGCGGCAACGTCATGGACATGGCCGTTGGTATCATCGTCGGTGGCGCGTTCACCGCAATCGTCAACTCGCTCGTGACCAACGTCATCCAGCCGCTGATCACGCTCGTGACCACCGTCTCCAGCACCGCTACCGGCGGCGCGGCCGACGGCGCCACCGAGGCCATCAACAGCCTGCGCTGGCTCGTTCCCGGCACCACCGATCAGTACATCGACCTCGGTGCCTTCATCTCCGCCATCATCAACTTCCTGATCATCGCCTTCGTGGTCTTCTGCATGGTCAAGGGCCTCAACACCATGCGCGAGCGCATGGACGCCCTCGCTAAGAAGGAGGCCGACGAGGAGGCTGCCGAGGAGGCCGCGGCCCCGCACTGCCCGTACTGCCTCGAGGAGGTCAAGGCCGGCGCCACCCGCTGCCCGCACTGCGGCGAGAAGATCGAGGCCTAGGCTCCCCTCTCATTGCACGTTAGCGCCGCCCGGCACCGCGCCGGGCGGCGCTTTTCTATAGGTAGCTCCAAGTTTTCCGTGCAATCCTGTCCTTCAGTCCATATCGCCCGGTACCCGCATGCAAAACCCGCCCTCAATCCATCGGATTTCTGGGGCCCATCAAGCGTCCGGGACCTTCCTCCGAGAAAACCCGCAGGTCAGCTTCATATCAATTTTTATATTTTTATTTCGCCGGCCAAAATGAGCCATTTCTCCATGTCTTGGAGCACGATTTTGTATGAGCGGACCGGGAAAAATGGATTGAAGGGCACTTTTGCACACTTAAGAAGAACGCGGCCCGGGCAACCATGCCCGGGCCGCTTCACAAGACTCGAAACACCATGCTGCCCTAAAGCGGGCGGGCCAGCATAGAGCTACGGAAGGCGCGAGGTCACGAGCGTCATGTCGCCGGCAAACGTGAGCGTGCCGCAGCCGGCAGGCGCGAGGAAGTGCGTGCCGCGCGCGATTTCATGCTCCACCCCGGCCTCGGCGGCGCACACGGTGCCGGAGCCCTCGATCACGCTCACGCACATGAACGGCCACGGCTGCTCCACGTTCTTCTCGCCGGACACGCGCACGCGGTCCACGACGAAGTTGGGGCACTCCATGAGCTCGGTCATGCCGTCGACCTCGGGCGCGGTGACCTCACCGGACGCGGGCGCCTCCATGCCGTAGTCCACCACGTCGAGGCTCTGCTGGATGTGCAGATCACGCGGCTTGCCGTCATCACCAACGCGATCGTAGTCGTAGACGCGATACGTGACGTCGGAGGACTGCTGCGTCTCCAGAATCAGCGTGCCACCCTGGATGGCGTGGACGGTGCCCGGCTCGATGGGGAAGAAGTCGCCCGCGCGGCACGGCACGAGGTTGAGCATGTCTTCCCAGCGGCCCTCCTCGATCATGGCAGCGAGCTCGGCGCGGTCGTGCGCGCGCTGCCCGATCACGATCTTGGTGCCCGGGTCCACGGCGAGCACGTACCAGCACTCGCGCTTGCCCAGGCTGCCGTTCTCGTGCTCGGCGGCGTAGGCGTCGTCCGGGTGCACCTGCACGGAGAGGTTGTCCTTGGCGTCGATGATCTTGACCAGCAGCGGGAAGCGGTCGCCCTCGACGTCGCCGAAGAGCTCGCGATGCTCGTCCCAGAGCTCGGAGAGGTGCTTGCCGTCCCACGCGCCGCCGGCCACGACGCAGTCGCCGTTGGGGTGCGCGCTGATGGCCCAGCACTCGCCGATCGGGCCGTCGGGAATCTCGTAGCCAAACTCGGTCTCGAGCTTGCGGCCGCCCCAGATCTTCCCGTGGAAGATGGGCGTCGGGAAGATGAGGTCGCGCGTGATGTCGGACATGCTTTCCTCCTGCTCAAAGGATGGTTCAGACGATGTCATCTTACCCCGTCGGGCAGGAGGTTGGTGCCGGGCTTGGTGCTCATGTGACACTGGCGTCAGGTTAGTTTGTCAAGTTTGTTGGGAGGCGTCGTCACCCTCACAGGTGAGCGTGCCACCAGCCGTGTCGCCCCTCGCGCGCCTGGGCGTCCTCGGAAGGATGGAAACGGTCGCAAACGTTGGAGGTGCGCAGGTACTCCTCGCCAAACGGATCGATCGTCGGAACGAGACTGCGCGGGTCCTCGGCAAAGTGGTTCCCAGGGCTCGTGTGGACGTGAGGGTCCGTCAGCGTGAAGCCACGGCTGCATGCGCCACGGAACTTGCCGGTCTTCTTGTTGCGCGCAAAGGACGCGAAGATGCAGTCGGTGCAGTGAAAGCCCATGCGAACCCTCCCCTATCGTGCGCTCGAGACGGTATCGTACCCCAACGCGAGCGGCATATTCACGTCGGCGGGCGGAACCTCGAGGCTTGCGGGCAGTCGGACGAGGATACTGCTTACAGGGATTGATCGAGGAGGACCATGGGACATCAAGAGGCCAACCGAGAAGAGCTGAGCTTCCCCTCCGCGGACGGGCGCTCGACCATCCGAGCGCTCCTCTGGCAGCCAAAGCTCGCCGCCGGCGAGCGGCCGCGCGGGGTCGTGCAGCTCCTCCACGGCATGGCCGAGCACGTGGAGCGCTACGACGCGTTCGCAAACATGCTCGCCGAACACGGTCTCGCGGTCTGCGGCGACGACCACATCGGCCACGGCACCTCCTGCGACCCCGACGCCTACGGCTGCCTTCCGGCGCGCGGCGGCGCCGAGGCGCTCGTCGCCGACGAGCACACGCTGCGACGCGTCATGACCGAGCGCATGGGCGCAGACGTTCCCTACCTGCTCTTTGGCCACTCGCTCGGCAGCTATATCGCCCGCGTCTACCTGGCGGCGCACGGAAGGGGCCTCGCGGGCGTGGTCCTCAGCGGAACCGGCACCCTCCCCGTCGCCGTCTCGTGGGCGGGGCATGCCCTCGCGCGCCTCACCTGTGCCGTCCGTGGCGAGAAGTACCGATCAAAGCTGCTCGACGGCATGGGCGTCGGAGCCTATGCGCGAGCCGTCCCCGGCGCATCGGGCTGTGAGTGGCTCAGCCACAACGAGAAGAACGTGGCCGCCTACGTCGCCGATCCCCGCTGCGGGTTCATGTTCTCCGCGGGCGGCTACGCGGCGGTCACCAAGCTCACGGCGCGCGCCTGCTCGCTTTCGTGGGCCCGGCGCGCGCCTCACGACGTGCCCCTGCTCTTTGTCTCCGGCGCGGAGGACCCCGTGGGAGACAACGGCAAGGGGGTGCGGGCCGCGGCGAAGCTCGCGCGCCGCGCCGGGCAAAGGCACGTGGACGTGCGCATCTACGAGGGCATGCGCCACGAGATCCTCAACGAGAAGGACGGCGCGCGCGTCATGGGAGACGTGCTCTCCTGGATCGAGGCGCGGCTCGACGGGAAGGGACGCTAACATGGGCACCGAGAAGTACGTGATCGCGCTCGACCAGGGGACCACCTCGTCGCGTGCCGCGCTCGTCGACCGCGCCGGCCGCATGGTCGACGTCGTCCAGCGCCCCTTCCAGCAGATCTTCCCGCATCCCGGCTGGGTCGAGCACAACCCGCAGGAGATTCTCTTCTCGCAGCTCGGCAGCTGCACGGAGCTCATCGCGCGCCACGGGCTCACCGCGGCAAACGTGGCCGCCATCGGCATCGACAACCAACGCGAGACCACCATCGTCTGGGATCCGGCGACGGGGGCGCCCGTGTGCAACGCCATCGTGTGGCAGTGCCGGCGCACGGCCGAGATGGTCGAGCGGCTCTGCGGCGCGCCCGAGATGAGCGCCACGATCAGGGCGAAGACGGGCCTTCTGCCCGACGCGTACTTCTCGGCGAGCAAGATCGCCTGGATCTTGGAAAACGTTCCCGGAGCGCGCGAGCGCGCCGAGGCGGGTGAGCTGCTCTTTGGCACCGTGGACACGTGGCTTGTCTGGGTGCTCACAGGCGGCCTGGTGCACGCGACCGACCCCACCAACGCCAGCCGCACGATGCTCTACAACATCCACGAGGGTCGCTGGGACGAGGAGCTCCTCGCCCTCTTTGGCATCCCGGCCTCGATGATGCCCGAGGTGCGCCCGAGCTCCGGCCTCTTTGGCGAGACGAGCTACCCGGGGCTTCCTGCCGGCATCCCCATCATGGGCGTGGCCGGCGACCAGCAGGCGGCCCTCTTCGGGCAGTGCTGCTTTGCGCCCGGCGAGGCCAAGAACACCTATGGGACCGGCTGCTTCATGCTGCTCAACACCGGCAGCGAGGCCCGAGCGAGCGAGCACGGCCTCGTTACCACCATCGCCGCCGCGCCGCCGAACGCCACGGACACGCAGTACGCCCTCGAGGGCTCCGTCTTTGTGGCGGGCGCGCTCATCCAGTGGCTGCGCGACGAGCTGGGCATCATTCGCACCGCGGCGGAAACCGAGGCGCTCGCGCAAAGCGTGCCGGACACCGGCGGCGTCTACATCGTGCCGGCCTTCACCGGGCTCGGGACGCCCTGGTGGAAGCCCGACGCCCGCGGCGCGATCCTGGGCCTCACGCGCGGGACCACGCGCGCCCACCTCGCGCGAGCCGCGCTCGAGGCGCTCTCGTACCAGATCTGCGACCTCGCGGACGCCATGGCCGCCGACGCCGGCGGCGCGCTCGACGTGCTCAACGTCGACGGCGGCGCCTCGGCAAACGACTTCCTGATGCAGTTCCAGGCCGACCTGCTGGGGCGGGAGCTGCGGCGCCCCGCCAACACCGAGACCACCTCGCTCGGGGCGGCCTACCTGGCGGGGCTTGCCTCCGGGTTCTGGAGCGGCACCGACGAGCTGCGTGGCCTGCGCGAGACCGACGACGTCTTCCGCCGCACGATGGACCCGTCGCGCGCGGACGCCCTTCTCGCCGGCTGGCACGACGCCGTGCGCCGCGTGCTGTAGAGAGGCGAGACGGTGGGAACGGGCACGTGACAATTCAACCTGTCCTAATTGTCACGCGCCTACCCCCTTTTGGGTCACGCTCGCCAGACGAGCTCTCCCGCGACCGGGTCAAAGTCCTCGCCCAGCCGCTCCGAGCAAAACTCCACGCACCATGCGCGCGAGAAGCCCTCGCAGCCCTCGAAGGCGCGGATGCCGTTTGCCGCGGCAAGCTCCTCGGTGTAGTCCGCCAAGCGTCGGGTGGCGAAGCCCTCCCCCTTCGCCCGCTGCGTGACCAGCGCCGTGAGCCGGCACTCGTCGACGCGCGCGCCCGCGTCCGAGAAGGACGCGCTCACCTGGGCCATGCCGCCCACCATCGTGTCCATGCGGCTCTGGCCCGAGACGAAGTTGCCCACGGACCAGAACACGGGCACCGTCCGCCCGTCCGCTGAGGCCAGCACCTCGAAGGGCTGCAAAACGTGAGGATGGCCGCCGATGATGACGTCCGCACCCGCGTCGGCGAGCGTCTGCGCCCATCCGCGCTGGTCGGCGTTGGGCTCGGCGGCGTACTCGTCGCCCCAGTGCGGGCAGGCAACGATGAGGTCGGCGCCCGCCGCGCGTACGGCGGCGACGTCGGATGCCACGAGCTCCGCGTCCATCATGCGCACGCACCAGGGCTCCGGCAGCGGGACGCCGTTCATGTACGTGGCGTAGTTGAGCACGGCGACCGTGTGTCCCGCGCGCTCGATGACGGGCCGCTCGCCGGCAGCCTCCCGGCTGTCCGCGATGCCCGTGACCAACATGCCCGGATGAGCCGAGCGCCAGTAGGCGAGCTCGGCAGCTATGCCGTCCAGCCCGCGGTCGAGCGCGTGGTTGTTGGCGTGGAGCACCACGTCAAAGCCTGCGCCGACCTCCGCGTCGCCAACCTCCTGCGGGCCGTTGAAGCTGGGATAGCCCGAGAGGCCGAGCGCCTCGCCACCCAGGATCGTCTCCTGACTCACGAGTGCGAGGTCCGCCGCCTCAACGTCATCCGCGACGTGCGCAAAGAGGTGGGCGTAGTCTCGCGTCCCATCCTCGCCAAGGCCGCTCTCCTGCACGCTCGGATGCAGCAGGACGTCGCCGACCGCAAGCAGCGTGAGCCGCTCGCCGCCCTCGGGAGGCTCCGCTCCGGACGCGTCCGCCTCCGCGTGCGCACGGTCAAAGACCGTCCCCGGTGCGCGCCCCGTCTCAGGCGCCGCCGCGTGGGAGCATCCCGCCAGCGCCCCCAGCCCCGCAAGCGCGGCAGCCGAGAAGAGCGAGCGACGTGTGAGCATCATGCGGGCCATGGGGCCCCCTTCGCAAAAGCGGACGTGAGCTCATTGTCTCACACCCCGCCCGCCACACAAAACAAGAGCGCGGCCCCGCCTGCTCGCAAAGGCGGGGCCGCGACCCAAGGAGCTCGGACGCGAGGCTACATGACGACGGTCATCATCTCGTCGCCGTGGGCGACCGCGCGGGAGCCGGAGCACACGAGGCGCTGCATCGCGTCGGGGTTGGTCACGATGACCGGCGTGTCCAGGCAGACGCCGTGCGCGTCAAGGAAGGCGCGGTCGAGCTTCATGAGCGGCTGACCGGCGCGCACCGCGTCGCCCTGGGCCACGAGCGCCGTGATGCCCTCGCCCTTGAGCTCGACGGTATCCATGCCGATGTGAATCAGCAGCTCGATGCCCAGAAAGTCCGTCCCCGCCACGCCCACGAGGCCGGTGAAGTTGGGCTCGAGCAGGGCGGCTCCGATGGCCGCGCCCACGAAGGGGTTGGCGCCGAGCTGGTTGGAGACCGTGTAGCCCAGAAGCACCGGGAAGAAGTAGAAGCAGGCGTTGCCGGCAGCCGAGAGCACCAGGTACGTGGAGCTGGCATCCGAGAGTACGCCAAAGGTCACGAGCAGCGTGAGCAGGGCCTTGACCATGCCCGAGCCGGCCATGACCGGAATGAGGGGCGAGAAGGACCCCGAGATGAGCTTGAGCGCCACATCGGCGGGGCTCTGCTTCTTCTTGGCCGCCGACCCCTCGTTCTTCTCGTCCGCGGACATGCCCGCCGCGTCGAGGACCGCGAGGTGGTAGTCATGCACGGCAGCGCCGATGACTACCTGGAACTGACCGCCGCTCACGATGACCTTGAGGACATACGGGAGCCTCTCGATGGCGTCCTTCTTCGCCTTCGCGTCATCGGCGAGCTCAAAGCGCAGCCGCGTCGCGCAGTGCACGATCGAGCTCACGTTCTCTCGCCCGCCCACGAGCGCGAGGAGCTCTTTACCTTCCTTCTCGTACTTCATGCGTTCTCTTCTTTCTCGGGGTCGGCCTAGAGCTCTTCCCCGTTGGTCTCGATGACGTGGCGGTACCAGTTGAAGCTCCTCTTGCGGAAGCGCCGGCACGTCCCGGTGCCGTCATCGTTTCTGTCCACATAGACAAAGCCGTAGCGCTTGGCGTACTCGCCCGTGGTGAAGCTCACCGGGTCGATGCAGCCCCACACCGTGTAGCCGATGAGGTCCACGCCGTCGATCTCGACGGCGGCCTTGAGCTGCTCGATGTGCGCGCGCAGGAAGTCGATGCGCTCCTGGTCGTCGACCGTGTCATGCTCGTTCAGGGCCTCCACGATTCCGATGCCGTTCTCGACGATGAACTGCGGCAGGCAGTAGCGCTCGTCAAAGGCCTTGAGGATGTAGCGCAGGCCCTTGGGGTCGATCTGCCAGCCCCATGCGTTGGCGACGAGGTTGGGGTTGTCGACCATATGCGGGTCGGAGTAGGCAGTGGACTCGGAGATGTCCGTGGCGGCGACGTGGTTGACCACGTTGCTCATGTAGTAGGAGAAGCCGATGTAGTCCACCGTTCCCGTGGCGAGGTCCTGGCGGTCGCCCTCGGTGATGTCGAGCGGCTCCGAGAGGCCCTCCCACATGCGAGGCGCATAGTGCGGGTAGGCGCCACGGCACATGACGTCGGTGAAGTAGTAGGTGGAGTGCATCGCGTCGGCGGCGAGAAGAACGTCATCGGGGTGACAGCTAAACGGGTAGATCGCGTCCGCGGCGACCATGCAGCCCACCTTGAGGCGCGGGTCGATCTGATGCGCAAGCGCCACGGCGCGCTCCGACGCCACGAACTGATAGTGCGACGCCTGGAACATGGCGCGGCGCGGATCGGCGCAACGCGAGAAACGCACGCCGGAGTTGGTCCAGCCGTAGATGTCGTTGTCGGTGTTGTACTGGTTGTTGATCTCGTTGAAGGTCATCCAGTAGCGCACGCGGTCGTGATAGCGCTCAAAGCAGATGCGGGCGAAGCGCACGAAGAGGTCGATGAGCGCGCGGCTTTCCCAGCCGCCGTACTTCTCGACCAGCGCGAGCGGCATCTCAAAGTGACTGAGCGTCACCACCGGCTCGATGCCATGCGCAACGAGGCAGTCGAAGAGCTCGTCATAGAAGGCGAGGCCCTCCTCGTTGGGCTTGTCCTCGTCGCCCTCCGGGAAGATGCGCGCCCAGGCGATGGAGGTGCGCAGGCACTTGAACCCCATCTCGGCGAAAAGCTCGACGTCGTCGCGGAACGTGTGGTAGAAGTCGATGCCGTTGTGGTTGGGATAGCGCTCCCCCTTGACCACGCCGTCCGTGATCCGGCGCGGCACGCTGTTGGCCCCGGCGGTCATGACGTCGGCCACCGAGAGCCCCTTGCCGCCCTCGCGATAGGCGCCCTCGACCTGATGGGCCGCGAGCGCGCCTCCCCAGAGGAACCCCGCTTGTAGCATACCCTCCTCCTTGTCTTGGAAACACTCGTCAACAAGGATGGTATGTGGTTATCTACCTGCGGAAATATAAGTCCGACAAGATTGGCGCAACGTTATGCGCGGACAGGGGGATCAGGCGCGCGACGCCGTGACAATGCGTCGGCGACCGGCGAGAAGGAAGTTGTGGGAGGCGTAGCTCGCGACGGTCGCGTTAACGTCGCGAGCAAAGAAGTCGACGTAGGTCGTCATGGCGATGCGCGTGGCGATGGCGTCGAGCGCCTCGGGCGAGGCCTTGCGCTTGGTCTCCTCGATGACCTGCGCCTCGAGCACGGCGAGCTTGTTGAGGGCGTTCACAGCCGGCTCGTCGCGCACGATCATGGTGCTCGCCAAATCGAGGCTCTTGAGCTCGGAGACGATATTGACCTTGAACTCGTTGTAGTTCTCGAATCCGAGCTTCTTGCAGAAGCGCAGCACCGCCGTAGGCGAGGTGAGCGTGCGGCGGGCGAGCTCGCGAGACGAGAGCTTGGTGACCTCCTCGGGGTGGTCGAGCACGTAACGAGCGATGGCCTGCTCGTTTTCCGTCAGGCGCTCCGAGGAGCGCAGCGTCTCGAGCGTCTTCACGGGACCCCCTCGGCTCGACGTCCTTCTCGGCACTAGGATAGCCGAGGCCCGGCTCGGCCGAGAAGGTCCTTGGAACAGAAGGGGCCGGCGCGCGGCCGGCCCCAGGCTGAACTAGAAGTCCGCGTTGCCCACGGTGCGCGGGTGCGGGATGACGTCGCGGATGTTGTCGACGCCGGTGAGGTACATGACCATGCGCTCGAAGCCCAGGCCAAAGCCGGCGTGCTGGCAGCCGCCGTAGCGACGCAGGTCGAGGTAGTACTTGTACTGCTCGGGCTCCATGCCCAGCTCCGCGATGCGGCGCTCGAGCACGTCGAGGCGCTCCTCGCGCTGCGAGCCGCCCACGATCTCGCCGATGCCCGGCACGAGGCAGTCCACCGCGGCAACGGTCTTGCCGTCGTCGTTGAGGCGCATGTAGAAGGCCTTGATCGCGGCCGGGTAGTCGGTCACGAAGGTCGGGCGCTTGAAATGCTCCTCGGTGAGGTAGCGCTCGTGCTCGGTCTGCAGGTCAGAGCCCCAGTCGACCGGATACTCGAAGACGTGGCCGGAGGCGGCGGCATCCTGGAGGATCTGGATGGCCTCGGTGTAGGTGACGTGGGCAAAGTCCGAGGTGGCCACGTGGGTGAGGCGCTCGATCAGGCCCTTGTCCACGAACTTGTTGAAGAACTCCATCTCGTCCGGGCAGTGCTCCATCACGTAGTTGATCACGTACTTGAGCATGTCCTCGACGCATGCCATGTCCCCGGCAAGGTCGCAGAAGGCCATCTCGGGCTCGACCATCCAGAACTCGGCCGCATGGCGACGCGTGTTGGAGTTCTCGGCACGGAAGGTGGGGCCAAAGGTGTAGACGTCGCCAAAGGCCAGCGCGAAGTTCTCGGCCTGGAGCTGGCCGGAGACGGTGAGGTTGGCGGCATGACCGAAGAAGTCCTGGGACCAGTCGATCTGGCCCTGCTCGGTGCGCGGCGGGTTCTCGAGGTCGAGCGTGGTCACGCGGAACATCTCGCCCGCGCCCTCGGCGTCGGAGGTGGTGATGATCGGCGTGTTCACGTAGACGAAGCCGCGCTCCTGGAAGAACTGGTGGATGGCGAAGGCCGCCACGGAGCGCACGCGGAAGACGGCGCGGAAGAGGTTGGTACGGCTGCGCAGGTGCTGCTGGGTGCGCAGGAACTCGCGGGTCTGGCGCTTCTTCTGCATGGGGTAGTCCGGCGCGGAGGCGCCCTCCACCACGATGGTCGCGGCCTGGAGCTCAAAGGGCTGCGGGCGATCCGGCGTGAGCGCGAGCGTGCCCGTGACCACGAGGGCCGAGCCCACGCCCGTGGCGGCGATCTCGTCATAGTTGGCGAGCTTCTCGCGGTTCATGACGACCTGCAGGTCCTTGAAGCAGGAGCCGTCGTTGAGCATGACGAAGCCAAAGTTCTTCATGTCGCGGACCGAGCGGACCCAGCCCGCCACGGTGACGGTGGTGCCGCCGATCTGGTCCATGTCGGCAAAGAGCTGAGAGATGTGGGTGCGTTCCACGGAGGTTCTCCTTTTGCGAGACGAGGTTCTTCTCGATATGCCGGTCTAACTCTAGCGCAACGCGCGTGACGGCGCTTGCAGGGCCCGTGGCAAAGGAGCGTCGTGACGCCCGACTGGTAATCTTGCGTGACCAATTATGAGGAAATTGGTCATGTGAGATTACCAGTCTTGGAGTCAGAGGCCGGTCGCATCGCGCAGGTGCCCGCGTGGAAGTGGCTTCTCTCGGACGATGCGGGCGCCGCGGACAAGTAGAATCTAGTTACGCATACGACGCGGCTCGGCCGCCGGAAGGAGAGCATATGGAAGCCTACAAGCGCGAGTTCATTGAGTTCATGGTCGAGTCCAACGTCCTGAAGTTCGGTGACTTCACGCTCAAGAGCGGGCGCAAGTCCCCCTTCTTCATGAACGCCGGCGCCTACGTCACGGGCTCCCAGCTCAAGCGCCTGGGCGAGTACTACGCCCACGCCATCCACGATAACTTTGGCCTGGACTTCGACGTGCTCTTTGGGCCGGCCTACAAGGGCATCCCGCTGGCCGTGACCACGGCCATCGCCCTGCACGAGCTCTACGGCAAGGAGGTCCGCTACTGCTCCGACCGCAAGGAGGAGAAGGACCACGGCGCCGACAAGGGCGGCCTGCTCGGCACCAAGCTCGTCGACGGCGACCGCGTGGTCATGATCGAGGACGTCACCACCTCCGGCAAGTCCATCGACGAGACCTACCCCAAGGTGACCGGCGCCGCCAACGTTGAGATCAAGGGCCTCATCGTGAGCCTCAACCGCATGGAGGTCGGCAAGGGCGGCGTCGTGACCGCCCAGCAGGAGATCCAGGAGAAGTACGGCTTCCCCGTGGCGAGCATCGTGAGCATGGCCGAGGTCGTCGAGGCGCTCGACGGCACCGTCATCACGCCCGAGCTCAAGGCCGCGATCGACGCCTACTACGAGCAGTACGGCGTCAAGTAGCGCGCGACGAGAAGAGATGAGGAGGGCGGGCCGCCAGCAAGCTGCGCTGGCGGCCCGCCCTTTCTTTCAATCCGTCCCAGGTCGAGGGCTACTCCGCCAGGCTCGTCGCCCAGACGCAGTCCTCGGGCATGCGGGCGTTGCCCGCCGCGACGTCTGCCGGAATGCGACTGTCGAGCGCAAAGAGCTCAGAGAGCGTGACGAACTCGTAGCCCTGGCTCTGGAGCTTCTCCAAGATCTTGGGCAGGGCCTCGAGGTCCTGGTCGCGGTTGCCGCCACCGTCGTGCATGAGGATGATCGCGCCGCTCCAGATGCCCTCGGTGCAGTTGCTCACGATCGTGTCGACGCCCGGGAGCTCCCAGTCGAGGCTGTCGAGGTTCCAGATCACGGACGCCGAGAAGTTCCCGCCCGAGTTGACCCATGTCTGGGCGTCGAGCGAGCCGTACGGCGGGCGCAGCGTCGTGGTGTCACCGCCGCCCGCAGAGGAGATCGCGGAGAAGGCGTCGCCGATCTCGGAGCGCAGCGTGTCCGTGTCGATTGCCGTGAGCTGCTCGTGGTTTTGCGTGTGGGAGCACACCTGCGAGCCCTGGGCCTTGATGGCCTGCACGAGATTCTCGCGTCCGGGAATCTGCGAGCCCAGGCAGAAAAACGTCGCGCGGGCACCATGCTCGCTCAGGATGTCGAGGTAGCGCTGGGTGTAGCTGCTGGGGCCGTCGTCGAAGGTGATGGCGACGACCTTGCGGTTGCCCTCCGGGCGCGGGTTGATGCTCTCGAGCTTGACGTTTTGGACGGGCTCGATCACCTCGCCGGCGACCGTCTCGCCCGAGACGTCCCCGACCGTGAACTTCTGCCTGCCGACCTTGCCGTACTGGGAGACAAAGGTGATGGCACCCACGGAGTCGGCGGGCTCGAGCTGGGGCTGGACCTCGCGCTCCTCCTCGTGGGAGGCCTCGACGACGTCGGTGCCGTCACCGATGGTGATCGACTCGTTGCCCGAGGCGCGGAAGGACGCGGCGGCGCCCTCGTCGAGGGTCTCGCCGTCGACCGTGGCGGTGAACGCGGTCCCGCCGCCCTCCTCGAGCAGGTTGCCTCCAACCGAGACGAGGTTGCCCGCCTTGGGGGAGATGCCCTCGTCCTCCATGATCTGCTCGAGCGTCGCGCTGGCGCTCACGTCCACGCCCGTGCCGTTGACGATCACGCGCACGGTGCGGTTGAGCCACATCCAGACGCCGCCCCCCACGATGGCGGCGATGACGAGCAGGGCGAGAACCGCAACCAGACGGCTCTCGCGCGAGGAGCGCCGCGGCTGGCGCGGCCGACGGCCCGGTTGCTGACGACGGGAGGGAGTCTGCGCGCGCAGGTGCGGGGGCGCCACGCGCTGCTGACGGGGATAGTAGTTCTCGCTCATGTGATTCCGTCCGTTCGCGCGGGGACGAGAAGTGCCTTGTGTGGTGTGATTTCCCGCGCCACCCACAGCCTACCATCTTGGACCGCCGCCGTCCGTGACGTTGGCGTCATGTAAACCGAGGGTGACATCTGGGCGCCACCGGTTGGGAGCTTCTGTTAATTGGGGACAGTCCCCAACTTGCTGCTAATTGGGGACTGTCCCCAATTAGCAGAGAGTCCCCGATTGGCAGAAGACTCGAAGGCCTACAGGCGCGAGACGAGCTCCTCGGCGGGACGGCGCTTGAAGTGCATCGCCGCGGGCTCGTCACCCTCCGCGGGATAGCCGAGCGGGAAGAGCGCCACCAGGTCATAGCCTGCCATCTCGGGGAAGGCCTCTTTCACCGCGGGCGCGTCGAAGTGGCCGACCCAGGTGGTCCCCAGCCCAAGGTCGTGCGCGGCCAGCATGATGTGGGTGCCCACGATGGACGCGTCCACGTCGGCGAAGTTACGTCCGTCGTACTTGCGCACCCACGCCTCGTCGGGAGCGGCCCCCAGCACCAAGATCACGCGCGCCCCAAAGGAGAAGCGCGTGAGCCCGGAGAGGCGCTCCACGGCCTCGGGACTCTCCACGACCCAGAGGTGCCACGGCTGCTTGTCCACTGCGGTGGGCGCGGCGACGGCGGCGTCGATGAGCGCCTGGACCTTCTCGTCCTCCACGGGCCGGTCGGCGAATGCGCGACAGGAGTAGCGATCGTGCGCGAGCTGCAGGAAATCGGTCATGGGGACTCCCTCCTCTTGGTGGACACGTCGAGTATACCCGCGACGCACGGGGTAGAATGGAAGGCCCGCGAACGGAGGAGCACGCATGGCAGACGCATCCGCAGCCACGACCATCGATGAGGGGCCCAACGCCCCCGGCTCGCTGGGGAGGCTCATCCCCTGGCCGGACGAGTCAACCTATCCCAACATCCCCGCCGAGGAGGCGCTCGACCTCTTTTTGGGCTGGGTCGAGTCTCGCGGCATCGAGCTCTGGCCCCACCAGGAGGAGGCGCTTCTCAGCCTGGCCGCCGGCGACCACCTGATCTTGGGCACGCCCACGGGCTCGGGCAAGTCGATGGTGGCGCTGGGCATGTGCTTCATGAGCGTGTGCACCGACCGACGGGCCTACTACACCGCCCCCATCAAGGCCCTGGTGAGCGAGAAGTTCTTTGACCTCGTGGAGCTCTTCGGCCGCGAGAACGTGGGCATGATCACCGGAGACGCGGCCATCAACGCGGAGGCGCCGATCATCTGCTGCACGGCGGAGATCCTCGCCAATCAGGCCCTCCGCGAGGGCGAGACGTGCGACGTGGGCTGCGTGGCCATGGACGAGTTCCACTTCTACGCGGACCCGGACCGCGGCTGGGCCTGGCAGGTGCCGCTGCTCACCCTCCCCCACGTGCAGTTCCTTCTGATGAGCGCCACGCTGGGCGACACCTCCTCCATTGCCGCCGCGCTCTCCGAGCACACGGGAGGGCGCACGGTGGACACGATCGCGGACGCACCGCGCCCCGTGCCGCTCTCCTACGAGTTCGTGGACACGGCCCTGGAGGGCACGGTGGAGCTCGCGCTGCGCGCGGGCGAGGCGCCGCTCTACATCGTGCACTTCGCGCAGGACGCGGCGCTGGCGAGCGCGCAGTCCCTGGCGAGCTACGGCGTCTCCACCAAGGAGCAGCGCGAGGCCATCAAGGAGGCGATCAGGGGCACGCGCTTCACCACCACCTTTGGCAAGACGCTCCAGCGCCTGCTCGGCTGCGGCGTGGGCGTGCACCACGCGGGCATGCTGCCGCGCTACCGCCTGCTCGTGGAGAAGCTCGCGCAGCAGGGCCTGCTGCCGGTCATCTGCGGCACGGACACGCTCGGCGTAGGCATCAACGTGCCCATCCACACCGTGGTGCTCACCGCGCTCTCCAAGTTTGACGGACGCCGCATGCGCCACCTCAACGCGCGCGAGTTCCACCAGATCGTGGGCCGCGCCGGACGCGCCGGCTTTGACACCGAGGGCCACGTCATCGCTGAGGCCACCGAGTACGACATCGAGAACGCCCGCGCGCTCGCCAAAGCTGGCGGCGACCCCAAGAAGGCGCGCAAGATCAAGACGAAGAAGCCGCCCGAGGGGTTTGTGGGCTGGAACAAGCAGACCTTCGAACGCCTGGAGGCGGCCGTGCCGGAGCCTCTGCGCCCGCGCATGAAGGTCACCCACTCGATGGTGCTCGCCGAGGTCGAGCAGGGCGGCGACGCCTGGGCGCGCGTGCACAAGCTCATCGAGGACTCCGCGCAGCCGGCCGAGGAGAAGGCCGCACTTGCCACGCGCGCCGACGAGATCTTTGCCACGCTGCTCGACGCCGGCGTGGTCACGCGCGAGGAGGGCCTCGAGGGCGACGTCTGGTCCACCACCGTGGACCTGCCGGACGACTTTGCCCTCGACCAGCCGCTGTCACCGTTTCTGCTCGCCGCGCTGGAGCTTCTGGACCCCGAGTCGGAGACCTACGCGCTCGACGTCATCTCCATGGCAGAGGCCACGCTCGAGGACCCGTTCCAGATCCTGCGCGCCCAGCAGCGCGCCGCGCGCGACCGCGCGATGTCCGAGATGAAGGCCGAGGGCATCGAGTACGACGAGCGCATGGAGCGCCTGCAGGAGGTCACCTGGCCCAAGCCGCTCGAGGAGCTGCTCGACGCCGCCTTTGCCGAGTACTGCGAGAAGGTTCCCTGGGCGCGCGACTTTGCGCTCTCCCCCAAATCCATCCTGCGCGACATGGTGGAGACGGCGAGCGACTTCAAGGAGTACGTAGGCCGCTACGGCATCGCGCGCTCCGAGGGCCTGCTGCTGCGCTACCTCTCCGAGGCGTTCCGCGCCCTCGACCGCACCGTGCCGCTCGACAAGCGGGACGAGCGCCTGAACGACATCATCGCGTGGCTGGGACTTGTGGTGCGCACGGTGGACTCCTCGCTCGTGGACGAATGGGCCGCCGCCGGGGAGAGCTCCGCCGAGGGGCTCGACGCGGCACCGCCGGCCGCCGACGAGGTCGTGCGCGACCGCCGCGGCCTCACGCTGCTCGTTCGAAACGCCCTCTTTGCCCGTGTGCGGCTGGCGGCGTTTGGCAACGTGGACGAGCTGGGCAAGCTCGACGCCGACTGGGGCTGGCGCGCGCCCGTGTGGCAGCGCGCGCTCGATCGTTTCTACGAGGAGCACGAGGAGATCGTGCTCGACGGTGACGCGCGCTCGACCGCGTACTACACGATCGACGAGTCGGACGAGAAGACCTCCCATGTCTGGCGCGTGCACCAGATCTTCCGCGACTCCGATGACGACCGCGACTTCGGCATCTGGGGCGACGTGGACCTCGACGCCACGCAGGACGAAGGCGCCGTGGTGTTCTCGAGCTACCGCGTGGGCTTCGTGGACGACGAGTAGCGGATCACGACGGGTCGGTGCGGAGCATCCCTTTCCGCGCCGACCCGTCGGTGCGCTTCGGATGGAACATTCTCGCGTTGTAGGCAGTTTTTTCGAGCGGTCCCGATAGCCTGCCTTGCATCAACAATATTTCCGCAGGTAAGAGGATCGTCGCTTCGATATCCACTGGGGCCTCTTCTAAAAAACTGCCTACAACGTGAGCTTGGGCAATTTGACGGGCATTGTTCCTCGGAATAGGCGCGCCTCCGGATCGGTCAAGCGAGCATACAGGTCTTTCTGAGCGGCGCGCTCGTCAGCAGTATAGGACCTCTGCTCAATGCCAAACCGCTCCCTCACCATCCAGATGAACGTCTCAAACTTCTCGAACGTTCTCATCTGTCCCCAAGTTGCAGAGACTGTCTTGACCCCCATTGCCTCGAGAACGTTTCTACGCGCCTGCGTATGGTCGTAGCGATACTTTCCCGTATGGTACTCATAACTGTCGTATTCAATGTTTCCGCGAACAGACGGTAAGTAGATGTCCCCCTTGAAGTACTTTTCCCCTACGAGAGGACGAAGTCTCTCGTCAACGTCGATGCGCTGGTTGGCGACTATTTCCGGCATTGCCCAGCCACCATGCTCCGGGGGGAGAACAAAGGTGAGCGCCAGCAGGATTTCCATCGGGGAAGCCGTGCAGGGGACTACATATTGGAGGGCCTTCCGGGCAACGACGAGCCCGTGTACCTTCGAGAGAGAGTCGAGACACGTCCCCATCCTTTCTGGCAGAGTGAGGGTCTCTCGTTTTCCGGCATAATCTCTCCCCTTATCTGATATTGCGAACTCCGCACACAGATGACAACCGATTTCGACCATCCTAGTGAAGTCGCTTGTTGACGCGAGCTGCAGATATGTGAGCTCGGGAGAACAGACGCAGTTTGTGCCCGAAAGCTCGAAGAGCGATCCCGAGGGGAGGCCCGCCTTCCACACATGGGTGACAACGCTCTTGAGGTGGCGCTGGCTGGAGCGATCGGGAACGAGCACGTGCAGCGGGACATCCTCGGAGTAGCCAAAGGGGAGATGCGCTTCCTTAATCTCACTCATGTTTGCGCTCGCCCAGGCAAGATTCTTTCTCTCAGAACCGTTGGGAATGCACTCGTCCCCCGTCTTCGTAAGCCAGTAGCGCAACGCAGACTCATGACTCAAGCAAATTGGCATGTCTACCTCCCAGCTTGATGGGCTCGTAGGAGGCATCCTAATGACAGCGCCGATTTCCCGTCTGCCTCTCCTCTGCACGGGAGCTTCCCTCAATCTGCTACCCCAGCTAAATCGGTCAGGACAATTCACTGAGGCGTCGCGGAGGCGGAAATTGTTTCGGTGAGAGGCGCCCGTTTCGGGGCGTGCGGCTGTTGTAGGCAGTTTTTTGAAAGAGCCCGAGTACAGAGGCAGACCGCAAAGCCTCAGCCTGCACTTTCTCGGCGCATTATGCGTCTCTACAGTACCCTGCCCGAAAAAACTGCCTACAACAGTGGGGGCGCACAGCCCCACTTCCTGCGCACCCCATGGGTAGTAAAGTTATAAGTTAATTTCTAGCCCTCAAAAGGCACCACGTGGGCAACGGCGTCAGCCGGCTGGATGCGCGAGCCACCGTTGTCGAGGTCCACGAGCACGTAGCGGTCGTTGCCCATGCCGAGCTCCTTCATGTAGGAGAGCTGGCGCAGGCCGTGGCGGGTCTCCATGCGCTCCACAAGGGCGTGGCGGTCCTCCTCCCTCATGGCGTAGACCAGGTCGACGCAGGCCTGGTCAATCGCGAGGATGTCCGTGGAGGCGAGGATGCCCACGTTGGGCGTGACCACGGGCTCGGCCGCCGTGCCCTCGCAGTCGCAGGAGACGGACATGTTGCGCATCACGTTCACGAAGGTGATGCGCTCGCCGAAGTGGTCGCACACGGCCTTGGCCGACTCCATCATGCGCTCCATGAACTCCTCGTCCGAGATGTCCCACATGTCGTCGGAGCCGGGCGTGGTGTGAATCTCCTTCTTGCCGATCTTGCCGTCGGCGCAGCCGATGCCGATGTTCTTGGCCGAGCCGCCAAAGCCGCCCTTCGTGTGCCCCTTGAAGTGCGTGAGCACGAACAGGGAGTCGTAGTCGGCCAGGTGCGAGCCCATGTGCACCTCGTCGAACCACTTCCCGCCCGCCACGGGAAAGGGCGTAGCACCGTCCTCGTCCATGATGTCCACGGGCGCGAAGGTCCAGCCGTTGACCTCGAGGGTCGCGCGGTGCTTCTCGGTGGTGTCGCGGTCACCGGCGTAGTAGCTGTTGGTCTCCACGATGGTCGCGTCCGGGAGGTCGGCCTTCAGGAGCTCCGCCACCCACGGGCGCGGGATGATGTTGGGCCCGTGCTGCTCCCCGGTGTGGAGCTTGACGGCCACCTTGCCGGAGACGTTACCGCTCACCTGCTCGTACGCGCGGCGCAGGCCCGCCGCGGAGAGGTCGCGCGTGAAGTAGACGATCGACTCGTTGCCGCCGCGCTCCTCGTAGGGGACGTAGCGCTCGCCGCCGGTGCCGGGCTGCGGGTTCTTCTCGGCCATGATGCCTCCTTGTTTAGAGTTCCTGTGACTCGTAGTATACACTTTAGAGACGTATCGTCACTTGTTTTTCGGCAAACATGAGGACGCCCCGTCAGCAGGCATCGACGGAGCGTCCTCGAAAGAAGAGAGGTTCGGCGCGGCGCATGGCAGAGTCCGCCCCGAAGGGAGGTGGCAGCGGGTACTAGCCCCTGACCTCGCGGACCAGCGCGGCGGCCTCGCGCGTGAGCTCGAGCATACGGTCAAACGCGCCGGCACGGATGAGGTCGGGCTTGACCATCCAGGTGCCGCCGCAGGCAAGAATCGCGGGACACTCCAGATACTCGCGGAGATTGGCGGCGGAGACGCCGCCGGTGGGCATGAAGCGGTGTCCCACAAAGACCGAGGCCAGGGCCTTGATCGTGGCGAGACCGCCGTACTGGGCGGCCGGGAAGAACTTGGTGACCGCAAGCCCCTTGTTCACGAGCGCCGTGACCTCCGTCGGCGTGACGCCCGCCGGCAGCACCGGCACCTCGTTCGCAAGGCACCAGTCCACGACCTCCATGTTGTAGCCCGGGCTCACGATGTAGCGAGCCCCGGCGTCGACGGCGCGACGCGCCTGGTCGAGCGTGAGCACCGTGCCCGCGCCCACGAGCAGCTCGGGACACTTCTCGCTCATCTCGTGGATGGCGTCCGCGGCGCAGGCGGTGCGAAAGGTCACCTCGGCGGAGGGCAGGCCTCCCTCCACGAGCACGTCCGCCACCGGGAGCGCGTCCTCCACGCGGTCGAGCACGACCACCGGGACCACACCGATCTTCTCGACCTGCCGATAAAAGCCGTCCATGTAGCTCATTGCCATCCCTTCCCCCAAACGTGTTTGCCTTGAGTCTAGCGCGCCACGCGACCCCTTTGTCGTTGTGCCCGATCGGCGCTATGGCGTAACATTATTTACTCGATATTCCACGCGGCGGCAGGAGGAGGCGCATGGCCGAGAACCTCGAGAGCGCTCAGGGCGCCCACGCAGACGACCCCATCTTCCAGCAGGAGCAGGCTCACCTCTCCGAGCTCTACGCCAAGCTGCTGCAGATCCGCGACGAGATCTCCGAGGACCTCGAGAGCAACCACCGCGGCGCCAAGCAGGACCTCATCGACATGTCCGAGGAGGTGCGCCTGGACTTTGGCGGCGCGGACGAGACCATCGAGACGCTCGCCGCCATCGAGACGCTCAACTCCGTCATCGACGCCTACAATCAGTACCACGACTTCAACGTGGACAAGCTGCGCCGCGTGATGCTTCTGCTCATGCAGCCCTACTTCGCGAAGGTCACGCTCGAGATGCGCCCGGGCCGCCCGCCGCGCGACGTCTACATCGGCGCCGCGGGCATGACCGACGAGCGCAGCCGCCCGCTCGTGGTGGACTGGCGCTCCCCCGTCGCCGAGACCTACTACAACCAGGAGATGGGCCCCACCTCCTACCAGGTGGACGGCAAGACCCGCACGGTCAACCTCACGCTGCGCCGCCAGTTCGACATCGTGCGCGACCAGCTCAACATGTACTTCGACACCACGATCGCGATTCAGGACTCGCTGCTCCTGGGCGCCCTCAAGAAGCGTCACACCGAGAAGCTCCAGGCCATCACGGCCACCATCCAGCACGAGCAGAACGAGGTCGTGCGCCATGACGACGTGCCCGTCCTTCTCGTCAACGGCATCGCGGGGTCGGGCAAGACGTCGGTGCTGCTGCAGCGCATTGCGTTCCTGCTGTACCGCGAGCGCGCGACGCTCTCCCCGGACCAGGTGTGGCTCTTCACGCCCAACACCGTCTTCGAGAGCTACATCGACACCGTGCTGCCCTCCATGGGCGAGGCCAACCCGCAGACCGTGACCTGGCGCGCGTTCGTGGAGGCGCAGGGGGCCGGCGAGCGCGACCTGGGCCTCGACACCGACCCGGCCTCGCTGCGCCGCCTCGAGGCCGCAGCCGCCGACCTCGTGCTCGAGGCTGACGACCTGCGCGAGATCCGCGAGGGAGACGAGGTGCTGCTCAAGCCGGGGCAGATCCAGGGCGCCGTCGAGAAGTTCTCTCAGTTCCCGGTGGGACCGCGCTTCACCGCGCTCGTGAAGGACGAGCTGCACAGCCGCCTCGAGCGGCGCTTCACGCAGATGTCCAAGAGCGAGGAGCTGCAGGAGGAGATGCTCGAGATGGACATCGAGCAGCAGGTCGAGGTCTTTGGCGAGACCATCTCCCCCGACGACGAGGCGCAGACCATCGAGTACGCGCGCCGCCTCGTGGAGTTTCGCTACGCGGGCGCGCACGAGCGCATCGAGCGGCTCGAGTGGCTGCGCTTTGACCGAATCGGCATGCGCATGCTCGGCGCCAACGCGCTCTCCGCGACGGAGTGGCTGTTCCTGCGGCTCCTCTTTACCGGCACGGGCGACAAGAGCGCGCGCTTCGTCATGGTCGACGAGGTTCAGGACTACACCGAGGCCCAGCTCATGGTGCTTGCGCGTCACTTCTCGCGCGCGCACTTCCTGCTGCTGGGCGACGAGCACCAGGCCATCTTCGAGGGAACGGCCACCTTCGACCGCATCGCGGAGATCTTCCGCGAGACCCACGGCAGCGTTGACGAGTGCCGCCTGCTCACGAGCTACCGCTCCTCCCCGGAGATCACGGCGCTGTTCACCGGGCTTCTCGAGAAGGACGAGCAGCTGCGGCTCACCTCGGTGCAGCGTGCGGGCGTGGAGCCCGTCATCCGCTCGTTCGACGACCGCGAGGAGTACCTCGAGGCCCTGCGCGCCGCGGTGGCCGAGCCCGGCGAGGGCCTCACCGCCGTCGTGGCCGAGAGCGACGCGCGCGTGAGCTGGCTTGCCAAGCAGCTCGGCGACACCGTGACGGTCCTGGGCAAGCACGCGGCGCTGCCCGCGGAGGGCGTGGTCCTGCTGCCGCTGCGCGTGGCCAAGGGCCTGGAGTTCGACCACGTCATCGTGCCCGACGCGCAGGCCGAGGTCTACCCTGACGCCCCTCTCGCGCGCCGGCGCCTCTATACCGCGCTCTCCCGCGCCATGCACCGCGTGACCGTGCTCGCCCAGGGGCCGCTCACCCCGCTTCTGCGATAACGGCACCTACCGGCTGGAGCTGACAGTCACGTCAGGTTGACAGTCACGTCAGGTTATATTGTCACGCCTCAGGCGCGTGACAATATAACCTGACGTGACTGTCAACTCGGCGACCGCAGGGAACGTGAGACAATAGGGCAACAACCGGCGCAGGCGAGGAGGTCCCATGTTCAGCCCCTTCCGCAGCGAGCAGGGCACGCCCAAGACGATCGCCGAGGTCGACTACGCCGACCTCGAGCAGCTGCGTGACCTCGAGGAGGGCTTTGCCCTCGAGCTCAAGCAGACCTTCTCGCCGAGCGTCCGCCGCAAGATCCCCAAGATCGTGGCCTCGTTTGCCAACTCGCGCGGCGGCTGGCTCGTCATAGGCGTCTCCGATGCCGAGAAGGACGTGTGCCCCGTGCCCCGTCCCGGGGCCGACGTGAGCCAGGTCATCGGCGAGCTCTGCCGGCGCCACGTCTCCCCCGCGCCGCGCTTTGTCGCGCGCTTCCTGCCCGACCCCGCCAACACCGAGCAGGGCGTCATCCTGGTGCAGGTCCTCGAGGGGGACTTCCCGCCCTACGTGGCCGACGGCATCGTGGAGATCCGCGAGGGCTCCACGTCCGGTCCCGCCGCGGGCTCCGCGCTCGTCGACCTCTACGACAAGGCCACGCGCCGCCGGCTCGAGGTGCGCGCCTTCTGCAAGCGCACCGTCTACTACCCCATGCCCGACGCCCGGCGCAAGGAGCTGCCGCTCTTCAACCTCTACCTCTTTAGGATGGGGCGCGACTCCGAGGAGGCCTTCTCGCGCGACCGCTCCAACGAGACCGCTGCAGCGATGCGCGTGGCGTTTGGACAGCAGGGGCTCGACTGCCGCATCCAGCACGCCCACGACAGCCTCGTCTTTCGCATCCCCGCACGCGACGAGACCGTGGTGCCTCACTCCGCGATCGAGCTCTTCCCGGACGAGTCGATGAAGCTCTCCGTGCCGGCGGTCCTGCTCGAGGGGCGGGAGCGCGACCGGGCACTTGCCACGATGACGCGCCGCGCGCTCTTCCCGCCCGCCGAGAGAGCGCGCCTCATCGACGCCGCGGCGACGCTCAGCCGCGTGAAGCGCATGGCGACCTTGCTCGATCGCTACGTGCGCGTGCGCGACATCCCCTGGCAGGAGTATGCCGTCGCCTACGAGCTCGAGAACATGGCAGGCGTGACCCTCTGGTCCGACGACGAGACCTATCTCCGCTATGCCGAGAAGCACGGCGTTCTCTACTGCGCGACCACCGACTGCCTCTCGCGCGTACGCTATCTCAGCGACGGAGCGCACGACACCTTCCGCGCGCGCCAGTTTGCGGGGAGCCACTTCTTCGAGGCCTGCGGCCTGCCGCTCGGCTCGCCCGATCCCGAGGACAACGAGCTCGTGGACGCCCTGCTCCGTTCCTGAGCCTGTGAATTGGGGACAGTCCCCGTGCGGTTGACGATCACGCCAAGTTGACAATCACGTCAGGTTATATTGTCAACCGCACGGGCTGACAATCACGTGTGGTTGACAATATAACCTGACGTGATTGTCAACCTATGCGTAGCGACGCGCCATCGCCACCGTCTCGTCCAGATACCAGCCACCAAAGAGCACGCAGTGCAGAAGCAGCGGCGCCAGCTGGTGGAGGCCCACGCGCTCCCGCCAGCCATCCGCAAGTGGCGAGGCCTCGTCATAGCCGAGAAGAACCTCCTCCAGCAGCGGGTGCCCAAAGAGCGCGAGCATCGCGAGGTCCGTCTCAGCATGGCCGCCGTAGGCCATGGGGTCGATCAGGACGCTGCCCGTCGGTGCGGCACGATTGCCGTCCCAGAGCACGTTCCCGGACCAGAGATCGCCGTGAAGGCGTGCGCAGGGCACGCCCGCCGCACGCACGAGCTCGGGCTGCGGCGCATCAAACTCCCCTGCCGTCAACCGCGCGGCCACCCGCTCAAAGAGCCGCAGTTCAGATGGGCCAAACTCACCGCTATCGACAAGGCTGCGCACGTAGTTCATGACGCGATGCTCGGCGAAGAACGCGCCCCAGCTCGCCGCGGCATCCTCGCGCGCCACGTAAGGCGTGCGGGCGCGCCCGCACCACGGCTCTCCCGTCCAGCCCTCCGGGGCGCAGCCGTACCACGACGCGCCCGCGGCATGCATGCGCGCCAGCGCCGCGCCCGTGCGCCGAGCCGCCGCGACCGAGGGCGCCCCGGTCCTCACGCGCTCCTCGACGAGCTGGTCCTCGCTCACGCTCAGCACGCGCACGACGCGGACCCCGCCGTTCTTCTCGGCCTCCGCAAGCCAGCGCAGCGCCGCCGCCTCACCCGGAAGGTTGTCCCCGTACCCAGCGGCCTTCACGAACGTCTCCTGCATCTCCGCCCCCTTTGTGCAGCTTTTCTAGCCTCCTGAGGTCCACGGGTACAATAGTGCCCCAAGCAGACGACCGAAAGGACCATCATGGCCGGCAGCATCAACTATCAGCTCGCGCGCTTCGAGGCGTCGTACGGCACCGTGGCACAGCTTCCCGCCTCCACCACGCCCGAGGTGGCGGTGGCCGGCCGCTCCAACGTGGGCAAGTCGTCGCTGCTCAACAAGCTCTTCAATCGCAAGGGTCTGGTCAAGGTCTCGAGCACGCCCGGCAAGACGGCCAACATCAACTTCTTCGACGTCGACGGCATCCGCTTCGTGGACCTGCCCGGCTACGGTTTTGCCAAGGTGTCGCAGAAGGAGAAGCAGCGTTGGGCCAACCTCATCTCCGGCTACTTTGCGCAGGAGCGCAGCTTCAACCTCGTGATTGCGCTCGTCGACATCCGCCACGACGCCCAGAAGCTCGACCACGAGATGGTCGGGTTCCTGCGCGAGAGCGAGCTGCCCTTCGTGGTGGCGCTCACCAAGGCCGACAAGCTCGGTCGCTCGAAGCAGATGCAGCAGGCCGCGACCATTGCCAAGCAGCTCGGCATCGACCGCGAGCAGGTCGTGATCACCTCGTCCGAGACCGGTCAGGGCATCGACGAGCTCCGTCGCCGCATCGCCGACGCCTGCCTGTGAGCTCGGGGCGGGCTTTCTGCTGATTGGGGATGCAAATTGGGGACGTGTTATTTCGTGCAGACGAAACAACGTCTGCACGAAATAACACGTCCCCAATTTGCATCCCCAATCAGCAGAAAGCCCGCCCCGAGCTCACAGAACGCCGAGGTGCTCGAGCAGGACCTTGAGGCCGATGAGGATCAGCACGACGCCGCCCACGACGCTCGCGGGCTTCTCGTAGCGCGCGCCAAAGAAGTGCCCCACCGCCACGCCCGCAAACGAGAGGCAGAACGTGATGACGCCGATGAGCGAAACCGACGCCACGATGTCCACGTTGAGCGCCGCGAACGAGATGCCCGCCGCCAGGGCGTCGATCGACGTCGCCACCGCCAGCACGAGAAACTCGCGCAGGTCGATGCCGCTCGTGTCCTCGCACCCGCATTCGTCCTCCTCGTGGAAGGCCTCCCAGAGCATCTTTCCGCCGATGAAGGCGAGAAGGACAAAGGCCACCCAGTGGTCGACCGGCTCGATCAGCCACATGAACTGCGTGCCCAGCGCCCAGCCCATGAGCGGCATGAGCGCCTGGAAGCCCCCGAAGAAAAGCGCCAGCACCGCGGCCGTGCGCAGGTTGAGCTTCCGCATCCCCAGGCCGCGGCAGATCGAGACCGCAAACGCATCCATCGACAGCCCCACGGCGATGAGCACCAGCTCGACGATTCCCATGACGTCCCCTCTCCTTGGCGTCAAACAAAAAGACTCGCGACAAGGGCCCTCCCCCTCGTCGCGAGTCTCGTTGATTAAGGCGCGCCAGGCGTTTTCCGCCAGCATGTTGACGTGCCGCACGCCCTAGGGCGTGCCACTACTCCCTCGTGGACGGCCATCATAGCACAGGGGCGCCGCGCAGGGCCGCGGCGGAGCGGGCGCGGCGGGACGGCACGCGCATTGCCTACTCTGCGGACTTGAGGGCGCCGACCATGTCGATGCGGTCGAGCGAGCGATTGGTGATGAGGTTCACGGCCACCGTGAACACGAACGCCAGCACCGCGGAGATCGCGTACGTGAGCGGGTCCACCACCACGTCGAAGTAAAGCGACGGCATCCGCAGGATCCAGGTGAGCGAGCGCGCGAGGGCATAGCCGAGCGGCATGCCGAGCACCACGCCGATGCCCGTGAGGATGAGCGTCTCCTTGTTGATGTAGCTGTGCACCTCGGGTCGCTTGAAGCCCAGGACCTTGAGCGTCGCGAGCTCGCGCTCGCGCTCGGAGATGTTGGTGTTGGAGAGCGTGAAGACCACGGTGAACGCAAGGGCGGCGGCAAGCACGATGACCACGTAGACCACGGTGTTGATGAGCGTGAAGGCGCTCGAGAAGTCGCGCACGAGCTTGGCCGTGGAGACCACCGAAAGCAGGCGGTCGTCCTGCGTGAGGCGCTCGGAGAGCTCGATCTGCTCCTCGCTCGCGCCCGCAAGATGGGCGAGCACGCCGTTCATCTCGCACTTCTCGCCAAATGCGTCCTCGTAGGCGTCCGCGGTCATGAAGATCGTGTTGCTCAGGTAGTTGAGCGCGATGCCATCCACCCGCACGGCCCCCTCGGCGAGCGTGGAGTCCTGCAGCGCCAGCTCGTCGCCCACCGCAAAGCCCATGACCTGCTCGGCGTTCTTGGTGATGACCGCGCCGCCGTCCGTGAGCGCAAGCTCGCGGCCGCCCTCGTCCTCGAGCTGCGCGTAGCCCGCGAGGTCGGCGGCCTCGGACATCACCACGAGCTGCACGGTCTCCTTGTCGTCGCCGTAGCTCACCGTGAGGCTGTCGATGTAGACGCGAATGAGGTCCTCGACCTCGGGGTCGGCCTCGAGGTCGGCCACCACCTCGTCGAGGTCGTCAGCGGAGCTCACAGCCATGAGGTCGTAGCGGGTCACGCCCGCGTCGCCGTACTGGCGAGGCGAGAGCGAGAGCACCGTGTCGCGGATGCCAAAGCCCGTGATGAGCAGCGCAACGCACCCCGCGATGCCAAAGGTCGTCATAAGGAAGCGCCGCTTGTAGCGGAAGAGGTTGCGCGCCGTGACCTTGTTGAGGAAGCTGAACCTGTTCCAGACGGGCGCGATGCGCTCGAGCAGGATGCGCGAGCCCGCGCGCGGCGCCTTGGGCCGCATGAGCTCTGCCGGGGACTCCTTGAGCTCCTGGCGGCAGGTGAGAACCGTCGCGCCCACGATGCCCAGCGCAAAGAGAGCGAAGGCCACGGCAGAGCTCGCCACGTCAAAGCCGTACATGAAGCCCGGCAGCGCATACATGGTCGAGAAGATCGTGAAGATGATGGCGGGCAGCACGACGAAGCCGAGCACGTTGCCCACGATCGCTCCCACGACACAGGCCGCCAGCGCGTAGAGCGCGTACTTGGAGAGGATGCGGCCGCGCGAGTACCCGAGCGCCTTGTAGACGCCGATGAGCCCGCGCTCCTCCTCGACCATGCGCGTCATGGTGGTGAGGCTGATGAGCACCGCCACCACAAAGAACACGACGGGAATCACGGTGCCGATGGCCTCGATCGAGGAGGCGTCGGAGTCCACGCTCGCGTAGCTCGAGAGGCTCGAACGGTCCTGGACGTACCACGTGGCGTCAGGCAGGTCCTCGATCTCGGCGCGCGCGTCGGCGATCTCGGCGAGGGCGTCGTCGTGCTCGGACTCGAAGGTGGCGCGGGCGTCGTCGAGCTCAGCCTGGCCGTCGGCGATCTCTGCCAGGGCATCGTCGAGCTGCTGCTGCGCGTCCGCGAGCTGCTCCAGGGCCTCGGCCCGCTGGCGGTCGAGCTCTGCCTGGCCCTCCTCGAGCTCCGCCCAGCCGTCCGCAAGCTCGCGCTCGCTCTGCTCGAGCGTGGCCTGAGCGGAGACAAGCTGGTCATAGGCGTCGCGCAGGTCCTGCCAACCCTCGTCGATGATGGCCTGCTGCTTGGAAAACTCCGTCTCGGCAGTGGTCTTTGCCTGCTCGATGCCGGCGTCAAGCTGCGCGAGACCGTCGTTTGCCTGAGCGAGGCCCGCCGCGGCCTGGACGCGGCCGCCTGCCAGCGCGGCGGCGCTCTGTTCGCTCGCGGGGTCGGCAGAGCCCAGAGCGATGATCTGCTGGAGGCCCGCCTGCGAGCTCTCGAGGCTCGCAAGCTGCCCCTGGATGGTCTCGACGCCCTGCTGCGCGGCGTCTCGGGAGGCCTGGAGCTCCGCGCGCTGCGCCGTGAGGCCGGTGAGCGTGGCCTGCAGCTGCTCGCGCTGGGCGAGAAGCGCCTCGAGCTCCGGGCTCCTCTGCGGCGCTGCCGCCTCGGCTGCCGCGCCCACCTCGGACCCCTCCGCGCCGGACGCCTCCTCGGGCTCCTCCGCGCCACCCGTCTCGCCGGGAGCTTCCGGCTCGCCCGTCTCGCCCTGCTCGAGCGCCGCTATCTGCGCGTCAATGGCGTCGAGCGCCGCCTGGGTCTGCCCAATGCCCGCGTCGAGCTCTTCGAGCGCGGCGTCGATGGTCGCGATCTGGCCCGTGAGCTCCTCGGCCTGTGCCTGGAGCTGACCGGACATCTGCCCCAGGGACTCCGAGACGGGCGTCAGCGCGGAGGCCGCCTGGCCCATCGCGCCCGCAAACGCGCTGACCACCGTCTCAGCGCTGCTCTCGTCCGCTGTCTGCACCTGCTCCCAGGCCCCGCGCACCTGCGCCGCGACGCCCGAGAGCGCCTCGCCGGCCTCGGGCAGCGAGCCCGCCATCGCGTCGAGCCCGTCGGCCATCTGGGTGACGCTGCCGTCGAGGGTCGCTATGGTCTGCGTCAGGCTGTCCACGGTCGCCTCGACCTCGGCGCGCTGCGCCTCGAGCTCCGCGATCGTCGTGGCGTAGAACTCGTCGCGCGCTGCGTCGAGCTGCGCCTGACCGTCCCTCAGCTGCTGCTCGGCGCCTGGGAGCGCCGCGTTGTACTCCTCGATGCCGGCGGCGAGCTCGGCCTTTCCATCGGCGAGCTGAGCGGCTCCGTCCTCGAGCCGCGCGCGCCCGTCGTCAATCTCCGCCTGGGCGTCGTCGAGCTGGCCCAGCGCGTCGGCGCGCTGCTCGTCAAGCTCTGCCTGACCGTCGGCCACCTCGGCGCGTCCGTCGTCGAGCTCCGCCTGGCCGTCGGCGATCTCCTGTTCGGCATCCGCGAGCTCCTCGAGCGCCTCGGCCTCCGCCTCGTCGACCTCCTCGGTGGCGTCCGCGCGGATGCCCTCCCCGCGCACCCGCTCGCGCTCGCCGCGCGCGTCCTCGACGCGCTGCTTCACGGCGTCGACGATCTGGTCGTACTCGTCGGAGTAGCACAGCGGCTCGCTCGCGCCCTCGACGATGAGATAGGCCACCGTGTACGCCTCGGCCGTCGCGCATTCGGGCGTCACGAAGAACGAGTACTGCGACCCGCCGCTCGAGCGGAACGACATCGTCCCCTCGCCGGCGTTGACGTCCATCGGGTCGAGCACCGACCCCACGATCGTATAGTCGCGGCGCTCGAAGACCTCCGTCGAGCCGGAGTCGAGCGCGTCGAGTCCCTCGCCCTTCTCGCCCGCCGCGGCGTCCTCGTCGTCATCGGCGCCGTGGAAGGTCACCGTGTCGCCGATGGTAAGGCCGGAGTCCTTGAGGTAGCGCTGCGTGACGGCGATCTCGTCCTCGCTCTCGGGCAGGCGCCCCTCGAGCACGAGCGGCTCGTTCATGCCGGAGGGCGAGAGCGCCTTGACGTCGACCTTCTCGGAGACCGAGCCCACCGTCGTGTAGGCCGTCTCCACGTAGCCGCCCTCGGCGGCCTCCACGCCCTCGAGCGCGGCGAGCGCCTCCACGTCCTCGTCCGTGAGGCCGAGGGTGGACTGCACACGCACGTCGAAGAGGCTCTGCTCGTCAAAGAACGCGTCGGCCGAGTTGCGCAGGTCCACGCAGGAGGCGCGCAGGCCCGTGAGCATCGTCACGCCGAGCGCCGTGATCGCGGCGAGCGCCACGAAGCGCTTGAGGCTCCCGCGAACCGTGCGCAGGATGTCGCGCGTGAAGGCGCTCTGTGACGCGGCCGACGACATGGTTACCACTCGATCTCGGCGATAGGCGTGGGATCGTCGTTGGTCGTCATGCTCGTCACGCGTCCGCTCTTGAAGCGGATGAGACGGTCCGCCATGTCCGCGAGCGCCGCGTTGTGCGTGACGATGATGACGGTTATGCCCTCGTTGCGGCACATGTCCTGCAGGAGCTGCAGGATCTGCTTGCCCGTCTGGTAGTCGAGCGCGCCGGTGGGCTCGTCGCACAGAAGCAGCTTGGGGTTCTTGGCCATGGCGCGCGCGATGGAGACGCGCTGCTGCTCGCCGCCGGAGAGCTGCGCGGGGAAGTTGCTCAGGCGCTCGGCCAGGCCCACCTTCGTAAGCGTCTCCGCGGGGTCGAGCGAGTCGGGGCAGATCTGCGTCGCAAGCTCCACGTTCTCGAGCGCGGTGAGGTTGGGCACGAGGTTGTAGAACTGGAAGACAAAGCCCACGTCAGCGCGGCGGTACAGCACGAGGTCGTTCTCGCTCGCACCGGAAAGGTCGCGGCCGTCCACGCGAACGGTGCCCGAGGTGGCGCTGTCCATGCCGCCCAGGATGTTGAGAGCCGTGGTCTTGCCCGCGCCCGAGGCGCCCAGGATGACGGCGAGCTCGCCCTGCTCGACGGTGAAGCTCGCACCGTCGAGGGCGTTTATCTTGGCGGAACCCTCTCCGTAGGTCCGCACGACGTCTAGGAAGTCTATGTAGGCCATGCCGGCTCCGATTGCTCGACAGCGTGTTGTCTAATCGAAGTATACTGGGGTTGGCGGGAGATAAGAACCACCGCTCGACACGCGGCGCGCAAGTGTCGTGGAAAAGGGACCGCTCCCGTTCCGCATTTCCAGAGATGGAGGGCGCCATGAGAAAGCAGCCGCAGGTCACGGAGCAGACAAGGGCCAATCTCCGTCAGGCGTTCTGGAAGCTCTACGCCGAGAGGCCCGTGGAGAAGATCTCGGTCCGTGAGATCACCGACCGCGCCGGCTACAACCGCGCGACCTTCTACCTCTACTACCACGACGTCTACGAGCTGCTGGCAGAGATTGAGGACCAGGTGCTCGGCGTCATTGAGCGCCTGGTGAACGAGCGCCTGCTCAAGGGCGACCGCCTCGACTTCTCCCAGCACATGGGGCTCATCCTGCGTCTGGCCCAGCGCTCGCGCGACTACACGCGCGTCCTGCTGGGCCCGCACGGTGACCCGGCGTTCACCCAGCGGCTCAAGGGCATCCTGAGCCCGCTCATCGACCGCTTCTTCCTTCCCGAGGAGCCTCTCGGCCAGCAGGCGGAGCATATCGTGCGCGAGTTCTACCTCTCCGGCATCGTGGCCACGATCCGCACCTGGACCGCCGAGGAGGACCCCATGCCCATAGAGCAGCTCATCGGCGTCATCGTCAACGTCGTACTATAGGGTCCGCCCGCCAGCCGCCGACCGCCCCCGCGAGCCGGGGACATGCGCGTTGGGGACAGTCCCCTACGCGCATGAGTGGGACAGACATCCCGGAGGCGTCTGTCCCACTAGGAAGAACGAAAACCGGCTAGTTCTTGGCAAAGAACGCGAGCGCGATGGCGCCCGGCCCCACATGCGTGCCGATGGTGGCGCCCACCGAGGTGATGGGCAGGTCCTCCTCGGCCACCTTGCCCTCCCAGATGGCGCGGTTGTCGTCCAGGTACTTCTTCAACAGCTTCTGGGAGAGGCCCGTGTAGCCCAGCAGCACCGGCATCGTGAAGTCGATGCCGTGCTTCTCGACCTGCTGGTGGAGCTGGTTGCGCCCGTTCTTGGAGCCGCGCGCCTTGCCCAGCATCACGACCTCGCCGTCCTCGACGCCCACGACGGGCTTGATGGAGAGCAGCTCACCGATGGCGCCCACGCTCTTGGGGATGCGGCCGCCGCGCTTGAGGTACTCGAGCGTGTCGAGCAACGCGAGCAGGCAGACGCGGTCCACGACCGCCTCAACCTTCTCCGCAACCTCGACGGCGCCCAGGCCCTCGTCGACGAGGCGCAGCGCATAGAGCACGAGAAGGCTCTGGCCGATGGTGACGTTCTTGCCGTCGACCACGTGAACCTCGGGATAGTCCGCAGCGGCGGTGACGGCGCTCTGATAAGTGCCGGAGAGCTTGGAGGAGAGCGTGATCACCACGGCCTCCTCGCCCGCAGCACGCACCCGCTCGAAGGCCTGCTGGTAGGCATACGGGGTGGCCTGGCTCGTTTTGGGCAGCTCGTCGCTCTCGATGAGCAGCTCGTAGAAGCGTTCGTTGGTGAGGTCGACGCCGTCTGCGTACGTGGTCTCGCCAAAGGTGATGCCCAGGGGGAGCACCGTGAGGCGGGAGTCGAGCTCGCCCGGGAGGTCGATCCCGGAGTCGGTGATGATGCGGACGGACATGGCGCTTCCCTTCTGTCGGACGGCGGCCTACTGGCCGTCTCGCCCGTACGTCTTGAGCTTCTCGAGAATGTGGTTGAGCGAATCGTACATCTGCAGGCGCTGACGTGCGGCAAGCCCACCGCCAGCCTCGTCGAGCACTCGGTGAATGATGTCGTCGAGCGGGCGCGCGGCCTCTCGTCCCTTCTCGGTGAGGCGCACCGGGGCACGATATCGGGAGGCATCCTCGTCCTCGGCGTCACCCACCTCGACGAAGCCATCTTCGGCGAGGTGCGCCACGGTGCGCGACATCGCGGCGCGGCTCACGTCGACCAGGCGAGCGAGCTCGGAGGCGGTGAGCCCCTCGGGGTACTTGACCAGGTAGTAGAGGCACATCACGTCCGAGCCGCGAAAGCCCAGGCGCTTGGCCTCTGCCGTCTTGATGCGCTGAATCTCTTTTCCGAGGGCGCTGATGATACCGACGAAGTCCTCGAACCGCGTCCCCCTCACGTTGCCTCTCCCCCTCGTGCTCACACATGTTAACTAATTAACATTATGGCCGAGCACGACCTTGCTTCAAGTGCGGCACGCGATATTCACACGACTCTTGAGGCTGCCCGCTTGCACTTTTGCCTCTCAATCCATATTGCTGCCGGGCCGCAGACAAAACTGTGCTTCGATCCATGAAAAAATGCGCCTCCGCTGAGGGGCTGACCAGAAAAACTGCAGGTCGCGCTTCAGCCACTGTCCCCAATCTCTACCGCAGACCGATCGTTCGCCCATTTTTCCATGGATCGAAGGCGGCTTTTGTTTCTTGAGACGGACGAAAATGGATTGGAAGGCCAAATTGCAGACTTGCGAGCTTCTAGAGACCGCCCAGCACAGCCCACGACCGCGCTCGATTGTTTCGGACCAGAAAACTCCCTTGCGCGCGCGACGGGGCACGCGTATCTTGTCCACAACACATACGTCCCTCGACCAGAAGCGAAAGGAGCGCCGGAGCATGAGCAACGTCGTCAACGTCAACGTTCGCACGTCCATGAACTGGTGGTGGCGCAACTTTTCCTCGCTCGGTCGATGGTGAGTCTCACGCGCCATATCCATTTGCGCTGAAAGGGCTCCCGGAAGACCGGGAGCCCTTTTCTTGTGACGCCATCATCGCCGGCCACCAAAATGCACGCCGACAAGAACCTCGATCAAGAACCTCTCCCAGAAAGGAAGTCACCATGTCCGAGAACACCGCCACCCAGACCGCCGCCCGCACCGTCGCCACCGCCGACCACGGCAAGCTCGACATCCAGGCCCTCGTCCTTCTCGCCGTCCTCCTGGCCGCCGGGTTCATCCTCAACTTCACCGTGGGCAAGGCCATCTCCGGCATCTCCGGAGGCCTCATCAGCCCCGAGTTCATCATCTCCGCCTTCTGCCTTACCATCCTCGTGGTGCGCCCCAACATCGGCCAGGCGCTCGTGATCGGCCTCATCTCCGCCGCCGTCATCCAGGTCACCACCACCTCGCCCTTCATCGACTTTGCCGCCGAGGGCATCGCCGCGATGCTCATGGCGCTCATCGTCGCCGCTGGCATGGCCTCCCCCGCCAAGAAGTTTGTCCCGCTCGCCGGCTCCTTCGTCACCACCGTGGTCTCCGGCGTCATCTTCATGCTCATCAAGATCGCCATGGTCGGCGGCGCGGCCGAGCTCGCCGCGGCGATGCTGCCCGTGGTCCTGCTCACCGGCGTCTTCAACGCCATCCTCGTGAGCGCGCTCTATCTGCCCATCAAGGCCGCCCTCAAGCTCAACGACTAATGGGTCAAAAGGGGACTGTCCCCTTTTGACCTAAGAAAGGTCACCATGGCCCAGCCCTCCCCCATCATCCGGCTCGACGACGTCTCGTTCTCGTACGGCGCGTCCGCGACTCCCGCGCTCGACCACGTCTCCCTCTGCATCGCGCCGGGGGAGTTCGTGGGCGTGATCGGACCCTCGGGAGCCGGCAAGTCCACGCTCGCCGCCGCCCTGTCCGGCGCCATCCCCCATCACTATCGCGGACAGCTCTTCGGGGCCGTGACCGTGGACGGAAGCGACACCTGCGAGGTCACGCTCACGGACATCTCTCGCGTCGTGGGCAGCATCAACCAGGACATCGACGCCCAGATGGTCGCCTCCGTGGTGGAGGACGAGCTGCTCTTTGGCCTCGAGAACTTCGGCGTGCCCCACGACCAGATTCCCGACCGCCTCGCCAGCGCGCTCGAGACCGTGGGCATCGCCGACCTGCGCGAGCGCGAGATCGCGACGCTCTCCGGCGGCCAGAAGCAGAAGGTCGCCATCGCCGCCATGCTGGCGCTGCGCCCGCGCGTGCTCGTCCTCGACGAGCCCACCGCCGCACTCGACCCCGTCTCGTCGAGCACGGTCTTCGAGACGCTGCGCGCGCTCAACCGGGACGCCGGCATCACCGTCGTGGTCATCGAGCAGAAGGTCGCCCTGCTCTGCGAGCACTGCGACCGCATCGTCGTTATGGACCGGGGCCGGGTCGCCTTTGACGGCACGCCGCGCTCGGTCTTCTCGCACGGACGCAACCTCAGGGCGCTCGGCGTGGACAGCCCCCGCGTGGCGCGCATCTCCAACAGTCTCGCCGAGCACGGCGTCATCGAGCCCGGGGCGCCCTGTCTCAGCGTGGCCGAGGCGCGCGACCTTGTGGCCGACCTCGTCCGCGGACAAGCCGCAGGCGAGAAGAACGCGGCGGCAGGCATCCCCGCAAAGCCCCGCACCGCCCTGCCCGCCGACCCCGTGGTCAGCTTCCGCGACGTCAGCTTTGCCTACCCCGGGAGCCGCGCCACCGTGGAGCACCTCAGCTTCGACGCGCGGCCCGGCGAGATCGTGGGCGTCGTCGGACAGAACGGCGCCGGCAAGACGACCCTCACCAAGCTCCTAAACGGGCTGCTCAAGCCCGCCTCCGGCGAGGTGCTCGTAGCCGGCCTCGACACGCGCGACACCCCCACGAGCCGCCTGGCCGCGCACGTCTCCACGCTCTTCCAGAACCCCGACCGCCAGCTCTGCAAGGACACCGTCCTCGACGAGGTCGCCTTTGGGCTCGAGCTCACGGGCGTCGGAGCGGGCGAGGCCCGCGAGCGCGCACGCTCCGTCGCCGAGCGCTTCGGCCTGCCCCTCGACGCCGCGCCCTTCTCGCTCTCCCGCGGACAGCGGCAGATGGTCGCCCTGGCCTCCGTGGTCGTGATGGAACCGGAGGTGGTCCTTCTCGACGAGCCCACGAGCGGCCTCGACTACCGCGAGTGCATGACGGTCATGGAGACGGTGCGCGAGATGGCCGAGAAGGGCTGCGCCGTCGTCATGGTCTGCCACGACATGGAGGTGGTCTCGGATTTTGCCGAGCGCGTCATCGTCATGGCCGACGGGCGCATCCTCGGGCAGGGTCCCGCGGACCAGGTCTTTGCGGACGCCGGGCTCATGGCCCGCGCCGACGTCGAGGCGCCGCAGGTCGTGCGCCTTGCCGCCGAGCTCGCGCGCGACGTCTCGCCCGCCTTTGCGGGGGCCTCCCAGGTCTCCGACATCGTCGACACCGTGGAGGGGATGCTCAAGTGACCAGCGTCATCGACTACGTTCCCGGGGACACCCTGCTCCACCGGCTCAACCCCGTGACCAAGCTCGCCCTGGCCGCCGCCATCATCGCGGCGACGCTGCTGGCGGACACCTACCCGCTGCTGCTCGCCCTTCTCGCCCTCACGTTTGCGCTCGCCGCGTACGCCGGCGTGCCCGGACGGCTTGCGCGCCTGCTCAAGCTCGTGGTGCCCCTCGGCGTGGTGATGTTTGTCTTCCAGCTGCTGTTCACCCGCACCGGTGACGTTGTCTGGGGCTTTGTGACCACCGACGGCCTGCTCACGGGCCCCAAGGTATGTCTGCGCCTCATGGGCGTGGCGCTGCCGCTCGTGCTCATGCTCATGGTGACCAGGCTCACCGACCTCGCAAACGCCTGCGTCGAGGTGCTGCGCGTCCCATATCGCTACGCGTTCACGTTCACCACTGCGCTGCGCTTTGTCCCCGTGTTCTCGCAGGAGATGAACGCGATCATGGAGGCCCAGACCGCCCGAGGCGTGGAGTACGACACGCGCAACCCCATCCGCAAGCTGCGGCTTATGCTGCCTCTCTGCGTGCCACTGCTCGTGAGCTCCGTCGGCCGCACCGAGGCCACGGCGCTTGCCGCCGAGCAGCGCGGCTTCTACCTGCGCACGCGCGAGAGCAGCTACCGACGCTACCCGCTCGTGGCGCGCGACTGGGCGGTCCTTGCCCTCTGCGTGGCGCTCGTGGCCCTGGGCGTGGTGCTGTAGGGCGGGGCCGAGCCGTCCCGGGCGCCACCCCAGCCCGGCGATTTAGTGTACAAAATCAGATTTCACTATCTATATATGCAGGTGATTTTTCCGAACAACTCTGATTTTGTACACTAATCCCCCCCCCGCAAGGGGTGACACAAAACGACCCCGCCCATGAGGACGGGGTCGCGGGGGAGCTGAGGCTCGGGCTAGTCATCGTCGCGGTCGTCATCCCAGTCGTCGTCGCGGTCGTCGCGGTCGTCATCCCAGTCGTCGTCCCAGTCGTCGTCGCGGTCGTCATCCCAGTCGTCGTCGCGGTCGTCGTCCCAGTCGTCGTCGCGGTCATCCAGGTCGTCGCGGTCGTCGTCCCAATCGTCGTCGCGGTCATCCAGGTCGTCGCGGTCGTCGTCCCAGTCGTCGCGGTCGTAGCGGTCCTCGTGCCAGTCATCCCAGTCGTCGCGGTCGTCCCAGTCGTCATTGCCGTCGACGTCGGCCTCGAGGACCTTGCCCGTGCGGGCGTCAACCTCGTACTCATACTCGACGCCTCCAGACGTGAACTCCATCTCGTACACGCCGTCATCCAGCTCGTACTCGTGGTCGTTGAAGCTCGCCTCGGTCAGCCCGAGCTGGGAGAGCACGATGTCCTTCGCCGCATCGAGACCAATGTATCCGCGGTCGTCGAGCTGCTCGGGCGCCACCGTCAGCGCGTCGGAGGCAAGGCCAAAGCCGCCCACCGTTGCGCGCACATCGTCCTCGATTCCCCGCAAGAAGTTCTCCCCGGGATAGCTCGAGCCCTGCTGAAGCTTCACGATGACGTTGCGGTCGTGGCCGTCAACCGTCTGATTGAAGTGCCCTGCCTCGTAGATCTCCTCCACCAGGTCGGAGACGACCTCCCGGCACTGGCGCCCCTCGTAGCCCCCGTATCCGCTCGTCACCCCGCGGCCCTCGTCGTTCACGCCCTCGACCTCAGTGACGAGGCCATCGTCGTCATACTCGATCTCAATCTCGGGATTGACGCTCAGAAGCAGGGTTCCCGCCGCCTGGGACGCCTGGGCGATCGGGGTCTCGCCGGCACCGTCCGCCGTCTGCGTCGCAGCGGGCGTCGTCCCGCAGCCCGCCAAAACCGCCGTGAGGGCGATGCCCATGGTCGCGCCGGTCAGGATGTTCTTCAGGCTCGTGGTCTTCATGGTGTCCTCCTTGGGTCGTAACCTCTGTTTTGCCTTGCAGTGAGAGGTTGCGCGGGCGCCCCACCAAAACCGGGGTCGCTCAGAAAGAAAAATCCGCCAGGCGAGAAGAACGTGCGACGCAGCTAGTCGTCATCGTCGTCCCCATCTTCGTCATCGTCGTCCCCATCGTCGTCATCGTCGTCCCCATCGTCGTCATCGTCGTCCCAGCCGTCGTCATCGTCCTCGTCGTCATCGATGGCCTGGGGAGCTTGTGGCGCGGGCGGATTGGGCGCGGGCGCTGTATCGGTCTCGGGCGGAACCGGCGCGACTCCGTCGTCTTCGTCATCGTCAAGATCGTCAAAACCGTCATCGTCCCAGTCGTCCGCATCGTCAAGGTCATCGTCGTCGGACGCGCCGCCAACCGGCACCCCCGATCCCTCGACCACCACGCGATGGTCGAGGTGAACCTCCAGCTCGATCACGAGCCGGTCCTCGGTCGCCGTCTTCCACTCCTCGTCATCCGATTCGACCGTCAGCTCGATCGTGCCGCCGTCCCCAAGGTAGCCCTGCTCCTCGGCCCTATTTGCCAGGTCGTCCGAGACGTCGTCGATCGTCCTTCCGTAGAACGAGAACCCGCTCACCAGCGCCTCGCCGTCAGCGTTTTCTCCCTCCACGTCCACGACGCGGTCAAAGCGGTTGACCTCCATGCTCACCTCGGGGTTGATACGCATGTAGACGGTGCCAATGGGTAGGCGCCACACGACGCCGCCGGCGATGACGGCGACGACGAGACACGCCGCGGCGGCGATCAGTCCCACGCGCCTGCGCGTCCTTCTCGCCTTCCGCGCCTCAAAGGCGAGCAGCTGACCCTCATCAAAGATGACGACGTCATCGACCTCCTGGCCGACTTCGTATCCGAGGTTGGGAACCCGCACGAAGCGCCCCTCCTCGTCGAGCGCCACGGCATAGCTCGCAGCGCACTCCAAGATCAGGTAGCTCATCGACCGTCACCTCCCCCGCTGCCCACGATTTTGCACAGGTGGCCACGAATTATTTCGAACCCGTTGGTGTAGGCAAGCAGCAGCGCCACGAGGTAGGTTCGATGGCGCTCGAGCGTCTTCTTCTCGACCCCAGAGCCGCGAGCAAGATCGGAAATCGGCAGCTTCTTGGTGGCAAGGAGCCGCTCCAGGAGGCCGGGGTTGGCACGGGCATGCTCGAGCGCCCGCCCGCACGCCTCGAGCGTGCGCTGCTGGCGCGGGCAACTCTCGGTCACGTCAAAGAGCGAGATGCCGAACTCCTTGAGCTGCGCCGTGAACTCCGCGATTTCCGCCCGGCTCGCAAGGCGCGCCTCGCGCTCCGCGATCTCGTCCTTCTCGGCAGCAAGCCTCTCGACAAGCGGGCGGTCGTCCTCGTCGTCGGCCGTCGACCGACGCTCGTCGAGGGAGAGAACCTCGGCGTGACGGCGTTCGCGACGCCTGAAGTCAATCAGGCGGTTCTTGATGCTCAGGGCCGCAAGGGGAAGAAATGCGCCCCGGGATCGATCGTATGACATAACCGCCTCGTGGAAGGCAAACATGGCAATCCCCAGCTCGTCGTCGCGCCCCTCCCGCGGAGGCCGGCCCATGAACTTGGCCGTCTCCGCCTTGATGAACGGAAGGTAGCTTCGCACCAGCTCGTCAGCGGCGCGCGGGTCCCGCTTGGCCGCACGGACGCGAACGACTATCTCCCTGTTCTCTCTCATCGTCTCCCCTCGACAACAGGATGCGAAGGCACCGCTCCAAAACCGGGGTCGTTTGCAGAAAATGCCTGAAAGGTTCAGGTTACCGGCCCCATGCCGCAACAACGTAAGCCCCGTGTAAGAAGCGGCGGGCGGCAAAACCGGGCTCGCTAGTATGCCCTCTCCGCAAGGCTTTTCTCGCCAACTGGGCAAATGCGAGGGAGCAGTCACGAAAGGCATACTAGCGAGCCCAGAGACGACCACAGCGCCTTTCTGTCCGGGCCAAGGCGCATAATGGGGCGAGAAGAACCCGACGACAGGAGCCCCATGGCGGACCTCACGCCCCTCGACATCCTGCGCACCACCTTCGGCTACTCGAGCTTCCGCCCGCACCAGGCCGAGATTGTGGACGCCGCGCTCGCCGGACGCGACGTGCTGGCCGTCATGCCCACCTCGGCGGGCAAGTCCGTCTGCTACCAGGTGCCCGCCCTCGCGCTGGCCGCGCGCACGGGGGGCCTCACGCTCGTGGTCTCCCCGCTCATCTCCCTCATGGCCGACCAGGTTGGTGCGCTGCGACAGACGGGCGTAGCGGCGAGCTTCCTCAACTCCACCCTCTCCGCGGGCGAGCGCGCAAGCGTGCTCCACGGCATCGCCTCGGGCGCGCTCGCGCTTGTCTACGTGGCACCGGAGCGCCTCGACGACCCGACCTTCCTCGAGACCGTCGCCGCGCGCGGCGTTGGCCTGCTCGCCGTGGACGAGGCTCACTGCATCTCGCAGTGGGGCAACGACTTCAGGCCCAGCTACCAGCGCATCATTGAATTTCTCGAGGCACTTCCCGCACGCCCGCCGGTGATGGCGCTCACGGCAACGGCCACGCGCGCCGTGCGCAAGGACATCGCCGCGGCGCTCGGACTCTCCGACCCGTTCACCGTCATCGCGAGCTTTGACCGGCCAAACCTCTCCTTCGCCGTGTCCCGGCCGCGGGGCGGCGCCGAGAAGGACCGGATGCTCGTCGCCTTTGTCCGACAGCGCGCCACGCTCTCCGGCATCGTCTACTGCTCGAGTCGGCGTGCCGTTGAGGAGGTGTGCGACCTGCTGTGTGACGAGGGGCTCGCGGCCACGCGCTACCACGCGGGCCTCCCCGCCGAGGAGCGCGAGCGCAACCAGGAGGACTTCCTCTACGACCGCTCCCGCGTGATGGTGGCCACCAACGCCTTTGGCATGGGCATCGACAAGTCCAACGTGAGCTACGTGGTCCACTACAACCTGCCGCTCAGCCTCGAGAACTACTACCAGGAGGCGGGGCGCGCCGGACGTGACGGCACCAAGGCGGAGTGCCTTTTGCTCTACTCCCCCGGCGACGTGCACACGGCGGAGTTTCTGCTCTCGCGCAGCGAGCCGCGCGAGGGCCTCACGCCCGAGCAGATAGAGACGCTTGCCGAGCGCGACGCCGAGCGCCTGCGCCAGATGGTCTTCTACGCCACCACCACCGAGTGCCTGCGCGCCCACATCCTGCGCTACTTTGGTGAGGAGGCTCCGGCCTACTGCGGCAACTGCGGCAACTGCCTCACGGACTTCGAGGAGGTGGACGCCACCACCGACGCCCTCAAGGTCGTGAGCTGCGTGGCGCGCATCGCCCAGCGAGGACGCAGCGCGGGGGCGTCGATGATCGTGGACGTGCTGCGCGGCTCGCGGGGCGAGAAGGTCCTGCGCCGCGGCTTTGACACCCTCTCGACCTACGGGATCATGGCCGACGTTCCCGCGGCGCGCGTGCGCGCCATCCTGGATGAGCTGGTCTTCCGCGGCGTTCTCGCGCGCACGGGCGGGGACTATCCGGTGATCGCGCTCACGGCGGCGTCGGGAGCGTTTCTGCGCCGCGAGGCCCCCTGGGACGAGCCGTTCGTGCTCAAGGTCGCAAAGGGCGCGCCACGCGTCGAGCGCGCTGTCGCCGCGCCTGCCAAGACCCGCGCCGCGACGGACGTCTCCGAGCTCGACGAGGCGGGTCAGGAGCTCTATGCCCGGCTTTCGGAGCTTCGGGGCGAGCTCGCGCGCGAGCAGGGCGTGCCGTCATACTTCATCTTCTCCAACGCCACCCTCGTGGACATGTGCGCCAAGCGGCCGAGAAACGCAGACGAGCTGCTCGGCGTCTCCGGCGTGGGCGCCAAGAAGGCCGAGCGCTACGGCGAGCTCTTCCTCGAGAAGATCAACGGGTAGTAGCGGGGACTGGGTTGACAGTCGCGACTGTCAACCCAGCTCCACGGTATAGAGCGGCTTGTAGCGAGCGCCATCCGGATCGAGGATGCTGCGGAACAGCGTGACGCGCGTCGCCTCGTCCGGCAGCGGGAAGGCCAGGTCCCCCAGTGCCCCACGAGGCACGCGTGCCCGTCGGGCCAAAGTGACGTGCGGCAGGAAGTCCTTCTCGTCATAGGCAAGCCCGCGGGCGGAAAGCTCCCCGCGCACCCGCGCGGCAAGGTCCATGAGCCGGGGGTCCTTCTCGATGCCCAGCCAGAGCGTGGCGTCACGGGAGCGCCCAAAGGTGCCGAGGCCCGTCGCACGCAGCCGCACGGGGCCCGCGCCCGCGCACGCCGCGTCGAGCGCAGCCATCGCCGATCGCGCCTCCGCCTCCCCCACCTCGCCGAGAAACGCCAGGGTGAGGTGGTGGTTCTCGCCCGACACAAAGCGCCCCGCACACGCGGCCTCGAGCCCGCGCGCAAGCCCCGCGACCTCGTCCGCAAACGCCTCCGGCAGCTCCAGCGCAATGAACGCCCTCATTTCTCCCTCCTTCCTTTCTCACACGGTATCAGAACAAGTGTTGCAGTGTTTGTGACCGACGCGCAAAGGGCAATTGCTGTCCGGCGGACGGGGCATCATGGGATGACGACAAGAACGCGCGTTTGGAGCAAGCATCGTGGAGAGCGCCTACCTCTGCATCGACCTCAAGTGCTTCTATGCCTCGGTCGAGTGCGTGGACCGCGGGAAGGACCCCTTCGAGCACCGGCTCGTGGTGGCGGACCCCACGCGCGGCCCCACCACCATCTGTCTCGCCGTCTCGCCGGCCATGAAGGCGGCCGGCGTGCGCAACCGCTGTCGCGTCTTCGAGATTCCAGACGGGATCGATTACGAGATGGCGCCGCCGCGCATGCGCCGCTACATGGAGGTCTCGGCAGACATCTACGAGCTCTACCTGAGGTACTTCTCGCCGGAGGACATCCACGTCTACTCCATCGACGAAGTCTTCATCGACGTGACCCCCTACCTCGCCCTCTACGGCAAGACGCCACGCGAGCTGGCCACGATGCTCATGGACCTCGTGCTCCGGGAGACGGGCGTGTGCGCCACGGCGGGAATCGGCACCAACCTCTTTCTTGCCAAGGTGGCGCTCGACATCACGGCCAAGCACGTGGACGACCACATCGGCGAGCTCGACGAGGCCCGCTACAAGTGCCTCATCTGGCCGCACCGCCCCATCACGGACGTCTGGGGCATCGGCCCGGGGATCGCGCGGCGCCTCGCCCGGATGGGCGCGCACGACATGGGCGGCGTGGCGCTTCTTCCAGAACAGGCGCTCTATGACGAGTTTGGCATCAACGCCGAGCTGCTCATCGATCACGCCTGGGGCGTCGAGCCCTGCACGATGGCGGAGATTCACGCCTACAGGCCCAAGGCGCACTCGCTGGGCTCCGGGCAGGTCCTCATGCGCGACTACAGCTTCGAGGAGGCACGGGTGATCCTGCGCGAGATGGTAGACGGCCTCGTGCTCGACCTCGTGGACAAGGGCCTGGTCTGCGGGCACGTCTCGCTCTTTGCGGGCTATGCCCGCGAGCGCCTGTCAGAGGCCGAGAAGAGCGCGCCCGCGCAGGTCTTCACCGGCGAGCACGGGACGCGCGTGCTGGGCCGCCATGACGAGGCAGCCAACGCCTCGCGCAAGCTCGCCGAGGCGACCAGCTCCCGCGAGGCGCTCACCGCGGCGTTTCTGGCGCTCTTCGAGGAGATCGTCGACCCCAATCGAGCCGTCCGGCGCATCAACATAGCCATGGGCGAGCTTGTGCCGGAGGAGTACGCGGAGCTCACGCTCTTCTCGGACCCCACGGCGGACTCGGACGAGAAGAGCCTCGCCCGAGCCACGATGGCCGTGAAGCGTCGGTTTGGCAAAAACGCGCTTGTGCGCGGGATAAGCCTGCGCCCGGAGGCCACGGCGCGGGAGAGAAACCAGCAGGTCGGAGGACATCATGAGTGACCAGCAGCCAAGGCGTCGCGTCGACCGCGCGGCGCAGTTCATGCCGTTTGCCGCGCTCACCGGCTACTACGACCTCATCCGCGAGCGCGCCGCCGCCCACGGCGCGCCCTCGGACGGAAGGTGCTCCCCTACGCCTGGCGATAGTGCGCGAAGAAGTCCGCAAGATCCGTCATCGCCTCGCGCAGAACCTCCATGCGCGGGAGGTAGACGATGCGGAAGTGATCGGGCTCCGGCCAGTTGAAGCCGCCGCCGCGCGTGATCAGGATGCGCTTCTCGTGCAGCAGATCAAGGGCGAACTGCTCGTCATCGGTGATGTTGAACTTCTTCACGTCGATCTTGGGGAAGATGTAGAACGCCGCCTTGGGCTTGACCGCCGTGATGCCGTCGATGGCGTTGAGCGCCTCGTAGACGTAGTTACGCTGCTCGTAGACGCGCCCGCCCGGCTCGACGTAGCGCTCCACGCTCTGATAGCCGCCGAGCGCCGTCTGGACGATGGACTGCGCCGGCACGTTGGAGCACAGGCGCATGTTGGAGAGCATGTTGATGCCGTAGATGAAGTCGCGCATGCAGCGCTTGTTGCCCGAGAGGACCATCCAGCCGATACGGTAGCCAGCGACCATGTGAGACTTGGAAAGGCCGGAGAACGTGACGCACGGCAGATCAGGTGCGAGGGCGGCGATGGAGATGTGCTCGTGGCCGTCCATGCACAGACGGTCGTAGATCTCGTCCGAGAAGATCATGAGCTGGTGGCGCCGCGCGATATCCACGATCTGCTCAAGCACCTCGCGCGGATAGACCGCGCCGGTGGGGTTGTTGGGGTTGATGATGACGATGGCCTTGGTGTTGCTCGTGACCTTGGCCTCCATGTCCGCGAGGTCGGGCGTCCACTCGGCCTGCTCGTCGCAGAGGTAGTGCACCGGGGTGCCGCCCGCGAGCGTGGCGCACGCGGTCCAGAGCGGGTAGTCGGGGCTCGGGATCAGAATCTCGTCGCCGGTGTCGAGCAGCGCGTTCATGCAGAGCTGGATGAGCTCAGAGACGCCGTTGCCCGTGTAGATGCCGTCCATGCTCACGTTGGGCAGATGCTTGATCTGCGCGTACTGCATGATGGCCTTGCGCGCGGAGAAGAGGCCGCGGGAGTCCGAGTATCCCTCGCAGTCGGGCAGCTGCTGGCGCATGTCGTGCACGACCTCGTCGGGCGTGCGGAAGCCAAAGGGCGCGGGGTTGCCGATGTTGAGCTTGAGGATGCGCAGGCCCTCGTCCTCCATGCGGGCCGCCTCGTCGGCCACCGGGCCGCGGACGTCGTAGAGGACGTTGTCGAGCTTGTTGGACTTCTTGAACTCACGCATAGTGGCGCTCCTTTTTGTGGACGTGCTGGCAGAGGGGGTCGTGGGGGCGGTCTCAGGCCGCGCGGAAGCTCGCGCGCCGTCTGCCGTGGCAAGCCACGTCTCCGGGACGCCCAAGATGTCCGCCAGCAGGCGAAGCGTCGTCGCACGCGGGACGACCTTACCGCTCACGTATTGGCTGACCTGGCTTTTTCCCAGGCGCTCGCCACGCTGCGCCGCAGCGTGGATGAGGTCGGCCTGCTTGAGGTTCTTCTCGCCCATCGCCCGCCGAAGGCGGTCCGCAAAGGTCTCCTGGAGCATCCGGCCTCCCGTAGTTCAATTCTGGCAACAAGATTGAACTTCTCCTGCAACAAGTTCAATATCGACACTCTATCACAGATTTAAATTGAACTTTGGAATAACATCTGAACGCCGTATCATCGTCGCAGGACGTCCCGAGGAGGATCGATGCCCAGAGAGACCAAGCAGGCCAAGATCGACCGCGCCGTCGAGGTGTGCCGACGCCTTGACGAAAAGTACGGCCCGGTCGAGTGCTTTCTCGACCACGCGAGCCCCTTCCGCCTGACCATTGCCGTCCTGCTTTCCGCACAGACCACCGACGCCCAGGTCAACAAGGTGACGCCGGCGCTCTTCGAGCGCTTCCCCACGCCCGAGGCCATGGCCGCCGCCTCGCCCGCCGAGGTGGCAGAGTACATCCACAGCCTCGGCTTCTATAAGTCGAAGGCGCGCCACTGCGTCGAGTGCGCCCAGATGATCGTCTCCGAGTTTGGCGGGGAGGTCCCGCACACGATGGAGGAGCTCACGCGCCTGCCCGGCGTGGGGCGCAAGACCGCCAACATCGTGATGAACGTGGGCTTTGGCATCGTCGAGGGCATCGCGGTGGACACGCACGTCAACCGCATCGCTCACCGCCTTGCGCTCTCGCCCAAGACGCACGAGAAGGAGCCGCTCAAGACCGAGCAAGACCTGCTCAAGCTGCTGCCGCGAGAGCTCTGGGGGCCGGTTAACCACCAGTGGATCAAGCACGGGCGCGACACCTGCTCGGCGCGCGCGCCCAAGTGCGACGGCTGCGTCCTCGAGGACATCTGCCCGAGCGCCCACCGCTGCTAGGGCTATCTGTAAATTGGGGACAGGCTTTCTGCTAATTGGGGACGTGTTATTTCGTGCAGACCGTTTGGGACAGGTTTGATGGACAAACCTGTCCCAAACGGTCTGCACGAAATAACACGTCCCCAATTAGCAGAAAGCCTGTCCCCAATTTACAGATAGCGGCCCGTGACGCTCTGCTCGCATGCCGCGACCTGCTCGGGCGTGCCTGCGCACACAATGCGGCCTCCCGCATCGCCCCCTCCGGGCCCCATGTCGATGACCCAGTCGGCGGCGGCGATCATGTCTAGGTCGTGTTCGATCACCACGACCGTGGCGCCGTTGTCGATGAGCCGCTGCAGCACGCCGAGCAGCACCTCCACGTCGAGCGGGTGCAGCCCGATCGTGGGCTCGTCAAAGACGAAGAGCGCGTCGGCCTGGTTGCGCGTGAGCTCGCTCGCGAGCTTGAGGCGTTGGGCCTCGCCGCCTGAGAGCGCCGGCGTGGCCTCGCCCAGCGTGAGGTAGCCGAGGCCTAGGTCGTGCAGGACCTCGAGCTTGGCCTTCGCCGATCGAAGACCCGTCTCCGCCAGCACCTCGCGCGCCTGGTCGACGGTATAGGACAGCAGCTCGGGCAGGCTCACGTCACCCGACAGCCTAACCTCCCATGCCTCGCGGCCGTAGCGTGCGCCGCCGCAGTCCGGGCACGGGATGTCCACGTCCGGAAGAAACTGCACGTCAAGCGAGATCTGCCCCGTGCCGTCGCACGTGGGACAGCGCAGCGACCCGGTGTTATACGAGAACGCCCCCGCCTTGAGGCCGCGCTCGCGCGCCTCTGGGAGCTTGGCGTAGGCGCGCCGCAGGTCGTCGAGGACGCCGGAGTAGGTCGCCACCGTCGAGCGCACGTTGGCGCCGATGGGCGTCGCGTCGATGAGGTTGGCTCGGCGCAGACCCGCGGCGTCAACGGAGCGCACGTGAGCCGGCAGCGCCTCCCCTACGATGGCGGCGCGCAGGCCGGGCACCAGGCTCTCCAGCACGAGCGTCGTCTTCCCCGAGCCCGAGACGCCCGTCACCGCCGTGAGGCGCCCCCGCGGGATCTCCACCGAGAGCGGGCGCACGGTGTGGATGGCATCGGTCTCAATCCGAAGGGCGCCTGTCGAGAAGACCTCGCTCGCCGCCACCCGCTCCCGGGCGCGCACCTGCCGGGCGCCGGAGAGGAAGGGGCCGATTCGCGACTCCGGGCTCTTCTCGACCTCCGCGACGCTGCCCTGGACTATGACGCGCCCGCCATCGGCACCCGAGCCCGGGCCGATCTCCACGAGATGGTCCGCATGGCGCAGCACGCGCACGTCGTGGTCGACCAGCACGACGGAGTTGCCGTCCGCCAGCAGGTCGTCCACCACGCCGAGAAGTCCCTCCACATTGGAGGGATGAAGGCCGATCGAGGGCTCGTCCAGCACATAGAGCACGCCCGTGGTCCGATTGCGCACGGCACGGGCGAGCTGGACGCGCTGGCGCTCGCCCGTGGAGAGCGTCGAGCTCGCCCGATCGAGCGAGAGGTAGCCCAGACCCAGCTGCTGGAGGCGACAGATGGGCTCGTCGGTCTCCGCGCAGATTGTCCGGGCCATCTCGCGCAGGTCGTCCGGAACAAGCTGCGGCACCGTGGGCACCCACGTCGCGAGCTCATCGAGCGTCAGCGCTGTCGCATCCGCGAGGTTCATGCCGTCGATCTCGGGCCCGCGCGCCGCCGCCGAGAGGCGCGTGCCGCCGCAGTCCGGGCACACGTCCTCGCGCAGGAACCGCGACACGCGCGCGAGGCCCTTCTCGTCCTTGGCCTTGGAGAGCGCGTTCTTCACCGTGTTCACCGCGCTGTAGTAGGTAAAGTCCATCTCGGCGAAGGACTCGCCATTCTTGGCCCTGTAAAGGATGTGCCGCTTCTCCATGGGCCCGTGGAAGACAATCTCGCGTTCCTCGGGCGTGAGCTGGTTGAACGGCACGTCGGTGCGCACCCCAAAAGAGCCGCAGACCTGCTTCATGAGGTCCCACATGAGCGAGCCCCACGGCAGGACCGCCCCGTCGTCGATGGAGATACTCTCGTCGGGCACGAGCGAGGCCTCGTCGACGGTGCGGACGACGCCGGTGCCCCCGCAGGTGGCACAGGCACCGCCGCTGTTGAAGGCGAGATCCTCCGCGCCCGGCCCCATGAACTCGACGCCGCAAACGGGGCAGCGCGTGGCGCGCCCGAGCGCCACGTCCATGCTCGGCGGCACGCGGTGCCCGTTGGGGCACACGTGACTACCGAGACGCGAGAAAAGAAGGCGCAGGTAGTTGAGGAGCTCGGTAGAGGTGCCAAAGGTCGAGTGCACGCCGGGCACAGCAGGACGCTGCCGCAGGGCAAGCGCCGCCGGAACGTGCAGCACCTCGTCCACCGTGGCGCGGCCCGTCTGGGCGATGCGCCGCCGCGTGTAGGTGGAGAGCGCGTCCAGGTAGCGGCGCGACCCCTCCGCATAGAGCGTGCCCAGCGCGAGCGAGCTCTTTCCCGAGCCGGAGACGCCGGCGATCCCCACGAGCTCGTTCAGGGGGATGTCCACGTCGACGTCCTTGAGGTTGTGGACGCGGGCGCCCCGCACCTCGATGTGGTCCGGGGCGGGACGGGGCGCCGTCAGGGCGCGCGGGGGCATGCTAGACCAGCTTGCCCTTGCAGTGATCGACCATGTGCTGGATCATCTGGGCAGTCCAGCCCACGTAGTCGCGACGACGGGCCCTGAGCTGGCCGTCGACGAGCTCGTCGAAGGACACCTTGATCTTGGCGAAGCGTGTGACCTTGGAGACCTCCTCGTGCGTGAGGCAGCTCTCCTCGACCTTGGCGCCGCCCAGGCCCATGAGGACCTTGGGGTTGTACATGACGTGGACCTCGTCCTTGTCGTCCTGGAAGGCGATGATGGCCTTGGTCACGCCGATCTGGTTGGCGGCCAGGCAGACCGCGTCGTCGATGGCGGCAAGCGTGTCAACGAGGTCCTGAGCGACCGGGGCGTCCTCAGCGGTCGCGAGCTCGCACGGGGTGGAGAGGATGGCGTCGTCGTGCACCAGGTCCTTGATCATGAGAATCCCTTCGAACTTCATGTGCGGTTTTGCTGCTCACGATAGTATAGCCATGTCACCCAGACACGTCGCCGCATGCACTTTTGCCCTTCAAGCCATAACTGGGGTCTGCGGAAAACAAAACACGCCTTCAATCCATGAGGTTTTGGCCCTTTCGGACAAGAAAAGTTTATGAGGGCCAACTCTTATCTGGGAAAACGCTGCCGATGCCGCGAGATGCCACCCCTCTTGAGGCTAAATCCCATGGATCGAAGGCACGTTTTGTTCTCGGCAAGCCAGTAATATGGACTTAAGACCAGTTTTGCAACCCGCCCAGTGCCCCTCAATACGAAGCGAGGTCCCATGTTCAACGTCGTGCTCGTGACGCCGGAGATTCCGGCGAACACGGGAAACATCGGGCGCACCTGCGTGGTCACGGGGTCTCGTCTTCACCTCGTGTGCCCGCTTGGATTCTCCCTGGACGAGAGGTCGCTGCACCGAGCGGGGCTCGGATACTGGGAGAGTCTCGATGTCACGGTACATGAGAGCTGGGACGCGTTTCTTGACGTCGTGGGACCGGACGCGCACCTGCACCTTCTCACCAAGAAAGCCCGACGCACCTACGTCGAGGCCCGCTACCATGACGGCGACTATCTCGTCTTTGGCTGCGAGAGCACGGGGCTTCCCGAGGGGCTGCTGGCTGCGCACGCAGACCGCTGCGAGCGCATCCCCATGCTGCCCGACGCTGCCTCGCTCGAGAACGCCCAAAGCTGGGGTGCGTCGGATGAGCGCTGCGACCACGCCGCGCTTCTTGCCCAAGACGTCTGCGGCAACTTCGTGAACCCAGAGGATTACCGCATCAGTGCGCTCAACCTTTCCAACGCCGCCGCCATCGTGCTCTACGAGGCCCTGCGCCAGACCGGGTTTCAAGGGATGTGAGGAACATGACCCACTGTCACACCGTCGCCGACCGCACGCCCGAGCTTGTGGAGCAGCTCGTCGACGTATGGGAGCGCTCCGTGCGCGCCACGCACACGTTCCTCTCCGAGGTCGAGGTCGCCCAAATCAAGCCGTTCGTCCCGCAGGCGCTCGCAGGCGTGGAGACGCTCGTCACTGCCGAGAAGGACGGTGTGCCCGTGGGCTTCATGGGCGTGGAGGGCGGCCGCCTGGAGATGCTCTTCCTCGACCCTGACGTCCGCGGCCAGGGCCTCGGCCGCCAGCTCCTCGAGCACGGCATCGAGCGCCTTGGCGTGACCGAGCTCACCGTCAACGAGCAGAACCCGCAGGCAGTGGGCTTCTACGAGCACCTGGGCTTCTCGACCTATCGCCGGACGGAGCTCGACGAGCAGGGGCGTCCCTACCCGCTGCTTTACATGCGGCGATAGCCGAGGCTCGCCTCCCCCAGCTGGAACGCGTCGAGCGCGGCGAGGCCGGCGGCGAGACGCTCCCCCACGTGCTGCATGTGGTTGCCAGGGCCGAGCGACACGTCCACCTTGCAGCCGCGTGCGCGCAGAATCTCCGCGCACGCGGCGAGGTCCTCCTCGACGTGGCGAAACGGCAGCCCCGCGCGCTTCTCCTTCTTCCCCACCGAGAAGTACGCGTAGCGCCCCGAGCAGTCCGGCGCATTTGCGCGCAGCCAGTCGACCCAGCCCTCGTACCAGACCGAGCCAGAAAGGCACGCGCACGCGCAAAGACGCGGCTCGCGCGCGAACGCGTAGAGCGCGAAGAGCCCGCCGAGCGAGTAGCCACAGATGGCATGGGGTCCGGGCGCCCGGTCGAGCTGCTCGGCGAGCGAGGCGAGCGTCTCGTCCGCATGGCCGCCAAAATCCCTCTCACCCGGGCGCAGCGAAGGCGCGGGCCACGGCGTGAGCGCATCGCCCCAGTCCGCAACCGGCACGCTCACTGCGCGCGACCGCAGCCCCTTGGCCGCCTCCGCCACGGGAAGCGGGTGCTCTGATGAATCGATGACGTAGATCACGCAGCTCCTTCGCTCAAGCGGCCAGGCCCATTGTCGCAGAGACTCCGCCGGAACTTTTCCAAATTCCCCCTTGCACTGTGTATAGGTGTGTATATACTGTATTTACCGGGTATACACGGTTGGCTCGTGGGAGACGTCCTGGCGAGCCGGCACGGAAGGACGCGATTTGGACATCATCATCTCCAACTCCAATGGCAAGCCCATCTACGAGCAGATCATCGACCAGATCAAGGCGGCGATCGTCTCGGGCGAGCTCGCGGAGGGCGAGCAGCTCCCCAGCATCCGTGCCCTGGCCAACAGCCTGCGTGTGAGCGCGATCACCACCAAGCGCGCCTACGCGGACTTGGAGGCGGCAGGCCTCATCGAGACGGTGCAGGGCAAGGGCACCTACGTCGCCGGCGGCAACGCCGAGCTCATCCGCGAGGAGCAGCTGCGCCAGGTGGAGGCCCACATGACGCGGGCCGTGGACGCCGGGCGCGCGATGGGCCTCACAGACAACGAGCTCTCCGAGATGTTCTCCCTGGTACTGGAGTGACGCGCGAGAAGGACCTCGCGCAGAAAGGACGTCACATGAGCACGGGCATCGCCAGCGGCACTCTCATAGAGGCCCGCGGACTCACCAAGCACTACGACGGGTTCTCCCTAGAGGGCGTGAGCCTCACGGTGAGCGAGGGCGAGGTCGTGGGCTTCATCGGCCAGAACGGCGCCGGCAAGTCCACCACCATCAAGGCTCTTCTCGGCCTCTTCCCCACCGACGGCGGCACCTCGAGCGTGCTCGGCGTACCAAGCGACGAGCTCTCGCGCGCGTCCGGCGCGGCGGTGAAGGAGCAGGTCGGCGTGGTCTTTGACGCGATCTCGCTGCCGGAGCACCTCAAGGTCGCTGACGTGGGCCGCATCTACGAGCGCGCCTACGCCACCTGGGACGCGCGCCGCTTCGGACGCCTTGCCGCCGAGTTTGGCCTGGACGCCAAAAAGACCGTGAAGAGCCTCTCGCGCGGCATGGGCATGAAGCTCTCTCTTGCCTGCGCCCTCGCGCACGGGGCGCGCCTGCTCATCCTCGACGAGGCCACGGCCGGCCTGGACCCCATGGCGCGCGACGAGGTGCTCGACCTGCTGCGCGACTTTGTGGCGCAGCCCGGCCACGCCATCCTCATGAGCAGCCACATCACGAGCGACCTCGAGCGCATCGCGGACCGCATCGTGTGTATCGATGCCGGGCGCATCGTCTTTGACCTGCCCAAGGACGTCATCACCGACGAGATGGGCGTCGCGCGCTGCCGCGTGGCGGATCTCGAGAAGATCGCGGACTCGGGCGTCGTCCCGAATGCCGGACTGCGCTACCTGCGCCACGACTACGGCATCGACGTGCTCGTCCCCGACCGCTTTGCCTTTGCGGAGAGCTTCCCGGAGATCCCGGTCGACCGCATGACCATCGACGACTACATGACCCTGACGCTGAAGGGCGGTGTCCGATAATGAAGCGCGCGTTCCTCCTTGAGATGACGATCTTCCGCGACTACGCCCGCCAGCTCGTGGGCCTGGGGCTTCTCGTGAGCCTGTGCATCGGGCTCGGCATGCAGACGCCGCTCGCGATGCCGGCCACCCTCACCTGCATGTTCTTTATGATGAGCGCGATGGGCCTGGCCGCCTACGACCAGCTCAACCATTGGGAGCTCTTCCGGCTGACGCTGCCGCTCTCCCGGCGCGACGTCGTGCTCGGCCGCTACGCCGCCATCGTGACGTTTGGCCTCACCGGCATGGTCGTGGGCGTGGTCGCAGCGCTCGCGGCGACGGCCGTCGTCTCAGCGATCGGCCTGCCCGGCGAGGTCGGCGAGGCGTTCGCGTTCGATCCGGGCATGCTCTCCGTCATGGCCGTCGTCACCTGCTTCACCCTGCTCATCGGCTCCGTGGTGGCGAGCATCGTGACGCCGCTCTACTTCCGCCTGGGCCAGACGCGCGCCACGCAGATCCTGCCCACGGTGATCGTGCTGCTCTTCGTGGTGCCGGTGGTCATCCTGGGCAACAGCGGCATGCTCGACGGCGGCATTCCCGGCATGGAGCTTCTCTCCGCCGCGCTCGAGGCGCTCGACACGCCGGCCGGCATGACCGTGGGCTGCATCGTTCTTATCGCCCTGTCGGCCGTGGCGCTGGCGATCTCCGCAGCCGTCTCGCTCAAGCTCTACGAGAAGCGCGAGCTGTAGACCGCCCTTCCTCCGCCTCATAGTACGCATAGCTCTAGTTTTGCCTAAAATCCAACTGGGAATATATGAAAGTCAACCGAACTGTGCGTACTAGCATTCCAGCAAGCGAGGGCGTCATGGCACACATCACCGAGAAGGACCTCTGGGCGGAGCACGACGGTATCCGCGTGTACGGTCGGCTGCGCGTGCCGGACGCCGCCGCTCCCCTGCCCGCCGTGATCTGCTCGCCGTTTTTCAGCGGCGACCACGAGACGGCCGGGGAGTGGGCCGCGCCGCTCGCGGAGGCGGGCATCGTCACCTGCGCGATCGACTTCTTCGGCGGCACGCCGCACTCGCGCTCGGGCGGGCGCACCACCGAGATGTCCGTCTGCACGCAGGCAGCCGACCTCTCCGCGGTGCTCGACGTCGTGCGCGCGCTGCCCGAAGTGGACCCCGACCGCATCTACCTGCTCGGCCAGAGCCAGGGCGGCTTCGTGAGCACGATGGTCGCCGACGAGCGCCCGGCCGACGTGGCAGGCCTCTTCCTGCTCTATCCCGCGCTCGTGATCCACGACGACGCCGTCGGGCGCTTTGGGTCCCCGGACGCCGTGCCGCAGACGTACGAGATGTGGATGGAGCTCGGCCGCCGCTATGCCGTGGACGCCCTGGCCTGGGACCCGTTCGAGCATATGAGCTACCCCGGCCCCGTGCGCATCTGGCAGGGCGACGCCGACCCGCTCGTGCCGCTCGCCTACGCTGAGCGCGCGGCGCGCACCTACGCCAACGCCGAGCTCGAAGTGGTCCACGACGCCGGGCACGGCTTCTACGGCATCCGCATGCGGCGCATCACAGAGCAGATCGTCGCGTCAATCACGGGCGCGTAGCCATTCTGCCGCGAGGGGCCCTCACCGCCTTTCACCTATAATGGGCAGCTGCAACCATCCGCGCGAGAAAGGCGCCTTCATGGACATCACGCCCCAGGAAGTGGCCGAGACCCTCTCGATGGTCTCCGAGCAGAACCTCGACCTCCGCACCATCACGATGGGCATCTCGCTCGCGGGCTGCGCGGACGAGGACATGGCCCGCATGTGCGACAAGGTCTACGACCGCATCACCCACACGGCCGAGCGCCTGGTGGAGACCGCCGACGACCTCGAGGCCGAGTACGGCATCCCCATCGCCAACAAGCGCGTCTCGGTGACGCCGATCGCCCAGATCGCCGCCGGCTGCCCGGACGAGGACCTCTCCCCGCTCGCGCACGCCATGGACCGCGCGGCCGAGACCCTCGGCATCGACTTCATGGGCGGCTTCTCCGCCCTCGTCCAGAAGGGCATGGGCGACGCCGACCGTCGTCTCATCGCGTCCGTCCCCGAGGCGCTGGCCACCACGGACCGCGTCTGCTCCTCGCTCAACATCGCCTCCACGCGCGCCGGCATCAACATGGACGCCGTGCTGCTCTCGGCCGAGACCATCCTCGAGTGCGCGCGCCGCACCGTTGACATCGACTGCTACGGCGCCGCAAAGTTCGTCGTCTTTGCCAACATGGTCGAGGACTCGCCGTTCATGGCGGGCGCCGTCCACGGCTCCGGCGAGGCGGACGCCGTCATCAACGTTGGCGTCTCTGGCCCCGGCGTCATGGCCGCGGCGCTCGCAGAACTGCCCGAGACCGCGAGCCTCATGGACGTGGCCGAGAAGATCAAGCAGACCGCCTTCAAGATCACCCGTGCCGGCGAGCTCATGAGCCGCGAGGCGAGCCGTCGCCTTGGGGTCGAGAAGGGCATCGTGGACCTCTCCCTGGCGCCGACGCCCGCTGCCGGCGACTCCGTGGCCCAGATCCTCGAAACCATCGGCGTGGGCGAGTGCGGCGGCCCCGGCACCACCTGCGCGCTCGCGCTGCTCAACGACGCCGTGAAGAAGGGCGGCGTCATGGCATCCTCGAGCGTGGGCGGCCTCTCGGGCGCCTTCATCCCCGTCTCCGAGGACGCCGGCATGATCCGCGCGGCCGTCGACGGCGCCCTCTCCCTCGAGAAGCTCGAGGCCATGACCTGCGTGTGCTCCGTCGGCCTGGACATGATCGCCGTGCCCGGCGACACCTCGGTGGAGACCATCGCCGGCATCATCGCCGACGAGATGGCCATCGGCGTCATCAACACCAAGACCACGGCGGTGCGCCTCATCCCGGCCATCGGCCGCAAGGAGGGCGACATGCTCGAGTTTGGCGGCCTGTTTGGCTCCGCACCGGTCATGCCCGTCAACCAGTTTGCCGGCAGTGTCTTCGCGCACCGCGGCGGCCGCTTCCCCGCCCCGCTCAACTCGCTCAAGAACTAACCTCCAAGACAGCGAAAGGCGCGCGGGTCGAGGTTCTTCTCGGCCCGCGCGTTTTTTGACCCGAGGTTCTTCTCGGCCCGAGGCCCTTATCGGCCCCCAAACTCCACACGCGGTGGTTCTTTCTCTAATTCGTATTAATCCTACCCGGGGTTTTCCGTTACCTAAACAAAAGAGAAACACCACGTGTGGAGTTTGGGGCCGAGAAGGATCGTGGCCGAGCGCCCCTGCCGAGAATAACCTCGAGCCGCGGGCTCCCTCACGCATTCCGGCTCGGCATGAGCTGGGCATAGAGGCATCGGCGGCGCAGCGCCTGGACATCGCTGGGCTCTTCGAGCGGCGTGCCGAGCGCGCATGCGAGCTGCCGGGCAAGAAGCTCGACGTCGGCCAGAGAGCGCACGACCCGCGGCGTCACCCTGAAGACGCGATAGCCCAAAGATGTCAGGATGTTGGCCCGAACGGCGTCGCTCCTCGCATCGCGCCCGACAGCCGCATGAAACTCCGCGCTGTCGTACTCCAACGCCACGCCATGGTCGAGCCAGAGATAGTCCGGGGAAACCTGGTCGACGTCCGCGAGAATGCCACGGTGGGCGGAAACATCAATGCTGGCATTGAGGCGGGGCCGCACAAGACCAAAGCCACCGTAATCAACCGGCAGCGTCAACAGCAGCGCGAGCGCCGTCTCCATGGGGGACGCCGACCCGTCAAACGCAACATCGGCAACGATTCGTGCGCGGGATGCCGCGGTATTGTGTCCCGCGCTTTCCGCCATGGCCGCAAGGCCCTCCATCGTCATGATCGCCGGGACGTGATAGAGGGTCTTCTCGCCCGGGGCTCCCAGCCGATACGTGCCCGCGAACTCACACGCCAGCACGGCCGCCGCAACGATCCTGCGCTCGTGCTCCCGCACCAAAGGGTGGTCCACCGTGGGCCGCTCGTTCACGCCTAGCTCCCTCAGCGTCCTTGTCTGCGCCTGGACCGCGGACACGTGCGCATCAAGAAGCCCTTCCAGGCGAGCGGTCGCTCCGCAAAGCTGAATGATGGTGAACTCGGGGCCGCTCAGCAGGACAGTGTCTTGCAGCACCCAAAAGGCCCCGACGGGCACGTCGGGCGACCACACGTGAAATCTCGCACGCCTGCCGGCGCTTCTCATCTGCTGAGAGGGAACAAGGAGGTGAACGGGCTCGTCGCAAATCCCCCAGGCCCGCATGTCGGAACTTTCGCACAGTCGCGCGAAGCCCCGCTGAGTCGAGACGCACTGGGCGGCCGGCAACCTCTGCGAATCCGCTGGCCACGTTGACGTGGGCACCCTTCGATCTCCAGAGAGACGCCTCAAGGCATCGCGGGCGCTCTCATGACACAGAAAGGCACGCATGCGCCACCGCTTTCTGTCTCAAACTCCACACGTGGTGATTGTTTTTCTCGTCTGTTCTGATTTTATCAGGTCATTTACGGGAAGTCCGAAGAAAAGAAACACCACGTGTGGAGTTTGAGCCCAGAGGAGCACGATGCGAGAAGGGCCTCGGGCGAGAAGAACCTCAAGCGAGAAGAGCGCGCGGCCCGCACGCTACTCCAGGAAGCGCACCTCCGGCTCGAGGCGCACGCCAAACTGGCGCTCGACCTCGTCCTGGACGTGCTCGATCACGGCATGGACGTCCGCCGCCGTCGCGCCGCCGACGTTCACCACGAAGCCGGCGTGCTTCTTCGAGACGGCCGCGCCGCCATGCTGGTATCCCTGCAGCCCGGCATCCATGATGAGCTTGCCGGCGAAGTAGCCCTCGGGCCGCTTGAACGTGGACCCGGCACTCGGGAGGTCGAGCGGCTGCTTCTCCTCGCGCTGGCGCATGAGGTCGTCCATCGTCGCGCGGATCTTCTCGGGGTCCCCGCGCCTCAGCGAGAAGGTCGCGGAGAGCACGACCATGCCGTCGGAGGCAACGCGGCTGCGCCGATAGCCCAAGTCGAGGTCGTCCGCGTCGACCGTCTCGATACTGCCGTCCGGCATGACCACGCGCACGCACTTGAGGACGTCCGCGACGCAGCCGCCGTACGCGCCCGCGTTCATGAAGCAGGCACCGCCCACCGAGCCCGGGATGCCGCAGGCGAACTCAAGCCCGGTGAGCCCGAGCTCGCAGGCCATCTCGGAGGCCTCGCGCAAATCCACGCCCGCCTGGCACGTCATCTCCTCGCCGTCCACGGACACGCCCGTGAGGCCGTCGGCAACGGCGACCACGACGCCGCGGTAGCCCGCGTCAGAGACGAGCAGGTCGGACCCGCGCCCGAGGACAAAGCGCCGGGCCCCGGCCTCGTCGCAGGCGCGCAGCACGTCGCGCACCTCGTCAAAGTCCTCGGGAATCACGTAGAGGTCGGCGGGACCCCCCACCTCAAAGGTGGTGTGCTCGCTCATGGGCTCCATCTCGAGCACGTTGTCCTCGCCGACGATGGCGCGCAGGCGCCAGGCAAGCGGCTCTCTGCCGCCGTCACTCTCGGGCATGGCTTCCTCTCTGTGGTCTGGCAGGCGGTTTCAAGTATAGCAGCGCGCCCACGGGCGATTAGTGCTACACTCGCGCTGTCAGTTTCAGGGCGGGGTGAAAGTCCCCACTGGCGGTGACGGAGGCGTGCGCGCCCCGAAGTCCGCGACCCGCGAATACGCGGCTGACCCGGTGAGATTCCGGGACCAACGGTCACAGTCCGGATGGAAGAAACGGAGGCCTTCAATGGCTGCTTCCACGCATGTCTCGCATGACGCTCACTCCACCACCGCCGGCGGCGCCTGGTCCACCCGTCGCATCGCGACGACCGCGCTCTTCTGCGCGCTGGCGTTTGTCCTCACCTTCGTGGAGATCCCCATCTTCCCGCCGGCGCCGTGGCTCATGTACGACCCCTCGGGCATCGTCGCGTTTGTCGCCGCGCTCGTCTTTGGGCCGAGCACCGGGGCCATCGTCGTCATTCTCCCGTGGGTCCTGAAGACGCTCTTCACCTTCAACGTGTGGGGCCATGTGATGGCGATCGTCGCCGGCGTGGCGCTGTGCGTCCCGGCGGCCCTGATCGCTCGTCGCCTGGGCGGCGCGCGCGGGCTCGCGGCGGGCATGGTCGCCGGGGCCGTCATCGCGCTCGCGGCGTGCATCGTCGGCAACATCATCGTGACGCCGCTCTACACCGCGGTCTCCACGGCAGAGGTCGTCGCCATGATCGTGCCGATCCTGCTGCCCTTCAACGCGCTCAAGATCGTCATCAACTGCGTCGTGACGGCACTCATCCAAAAGCCTGTCGCGCAGGTGGTCTCCAAGTAGAGCTGGCGAGAAGAACGTGAGCCCCCGGCCCGCCCCCATACGCCTATCGCACGTGCGCCTCGTCTACGAGGGGGACGTTGTCGCCCTGGACAACGTCTCGCTCGAGGTCGCGCGCGGCGAGCGCGTATGCGTGCTCGGCGCCAACGGCTCCGGCAAGTCGACGCTCGCCTCCGTGATCTGCGGTCTTCTCGCCCCTGACGGAGGCGAGGTCGAGCTCGTCGGCGAGCGCGTGTGCGCGGACGGGCGGCCCGACCTCGAGGCGTATCGTCGCGCCCGCCGCTCCCTGGGACTCGTGTTCCAGAACCCGGACGACCAGATCGTCACGAGCGTCGTGGAAGATGACGTCGCCTTTGGCCCGGAGAACCTCGGGCTCCCGCGCGAGGAGATCGCCGCGCGCGTCGCGCGCGAGCTGCACCGCGTCGCGCTCGACGACTACGCCAAGGCGGACCCGTCGCGCCTCTCGGGAGGACAGAAGCAGCGCGTCGCGATCGCGGGCGCCCTTGCGATGGAGCCCGCCGTGCTCGTGTTCGACGAGCCGGGGTCGTTGCTCGACGTGCGCGGGCGCGCCGCCATCCTGCGCGTGATGGGGCGACTCGCCAAGGCGGGGACTACGCTCGTCCACGTGACGCACTTTATGGAGGAGGCGGTCGACGCGGACCGCGTCATCGTCCTCGACCACGGCAGGGTCGCGCTCGAGGGCACCCCCGACGAGGTCTTTGCCCGCGGCGCCGAGCTCATCGAGCTGGGCCTCGAGGCGCCCTTCGCCGCGCGCCTCTCGCAGCGCCTGGGACTTCCCTGGACCTGCAGCGAGCAGGGCGTGGTGGACGAGCTCTGCACGTTGGGGACAGTCCCCAACGTGCAGAAAAGCTTGACGGACGGGCGCCCGCAGCACATCAAAGATGTGCATGAATTGGGGACTGTCCCCAACGTGCAGGTCGAGCGGGTGTCCTTCTCGTACAGCGGCCGCTCCCAGGCGCTCGAGGACGTCTCGCTCGAGATCCTCGAGGGAACCTCCACGGCCATCGTGGGTCAGACGGGCTCGGGCAAGTCGACGCTGCTGCGCCTGCTCTGCGGCCTCGAGGTGCCCGACTCCGGCCGCGTCGTCGTCGCCGGAAACGACACGTCCACCCGACGCGGCCGGAAGGCCGTGCGCCGCGTCATCGGCTACGTGATGCAACACCCCGAGCGCCAGCTCTTCGCCGAGACGGTCGAGAAGGACGTGGCCTTTGGCCCACGCAACCTGCATCTCTCCGAGGGCGAGGTCGCTCGGCGCGTGGACGCCGCCCTCGAGCTCGTCGGCCTCTCGGAGCGCCGCGACGCCTCCCCCTTCACGCTCTCGGGCGGCCAGCGGCGCCTCTGCGCCCTCGCCGGCATCCTCGCCATGGAGCCCGAGGTGCTCATCCTCGACGAGCCGACCGCCGGCCTCGACCCGCGCGGCCGCGCGATGCTGCGCCGCGTCCTCGCGCGCCTGCGCGAGCGGGGCATCACCCTCGTGCAGGTCACGCACTCGATGGAGGACGCCGCCCGCTCGGACCGCGTGATCGCCCTCGACCAGTCGCGGCTCGTCGCCGCCGGCACGCCCCGAGAGGTCTTCTCGCCCGCAAACGAGCGGCGCCTCGTCCAAAGCGGCCTCGGCATCCCGCGCTCGCTGCGCGTGGCCCGAGAGCTCGAGCGACGTGGCTGGCCCGCGCTCGGCGAGCCCCTCACCACCGACGAGCTGGTCGGCACGATATGCGCAAAAGGGACCGCCCCCTTTCCGCAATCGGGAGGTGAGCTGAGTGGCGCTTAAGATCTCGATCGGGCAGTACTACGCTGCGGCGTCCCCCGTCCATGCACTCGACGCGCGCGTCAAGCTCTGGTGCGTGCTCGCGGTTCTCGTGGGCACCTTCTGCGTCTCAAACGCCGCCCAGCTCGCGGCCGTCGCCGCCTTTGTCGCGGCGGTCCTTCTCATTGCCCGGGTGCCGGCGGGGCGCGTGATCGCCTCCGTCCGACCGCTGCTGCTCTTCCTGGCCGTGCTCTCGCTCTTCAACCTCTTCTTCGTGCGGACGGGCGAGGTCATCTTTGCCCTCGGCCCGCTCTCCGTCACGGGCGGCGGCGTCCTCGCGGCCGCTCTCTACACCACCCGCTTTGCCCTCGCACTCGTGACGGGCTCGCTCATCATGCTCACGACCACCCCAACCCAGCTCGCCGACGCCTTTGACCGCATGCTCGCCCCGCTCTCGCGCGTGGGCCTGCCCGGCCACGAGATCGCCATGGTCTTCTCGCTCATGATGCGCTTCGTCCCCACGCTCGCCGACGAGGCCTCCGCCATCATCGACGCGCAGTCGCTGCGCGGCGGCGCCTTCGACGAGGGCGGGCCCGTATGCCGCGTCCGCTCGATCGTGCCCGTGGTGGTGGCCCTGCTCGCAAGCGGCCTGCGCCACGCCGACGGCCTCTCCCGTGCCCTCGACGCCCGCTGCTACGAGGGCGGGGCCGGGCGGACCCACTTCCACGAGCAGCGCCTCGGGGCTCGCGACGCCCTTGCCGTCGCGCTGACGGCGGCGCTCATCGCGCTTCTCGTCTTTCTCGCGACGCCCCTCTAGCCGGCTCGTGCAGGAAGGCGGAGAAGGACCTTCTGCCTCTCGCCCGCCGCCAGCCCCGTCCGAGCGACGCGCGACCCGCTCGTCGAGCCACAGACCGGGCTGCGGGAAGTCTCGCCCGCATGTGCTACGATGCGGCCACCGAGCAAAGGAGGTCCAATGAGCTCCGACCCGACGACCCGCCGCGTCATCATTGCCTCCTGCGACGCCGACGCCCCGCTCGCTCGGGAGGCCTCAGAGGCCGCGCTGCAGCTCGGGTGCAGCGTCGTTTCCCCCGACGACCCCATGCAAGAAGCAGACCTCTGCCTGATACTCATGTCTCAAAACGCGCTCGCCGACAAGGACTTCTTGTCGCGGGCTCGCACGCTCGCGGCAAGCGCCGCAGCGCTCATCCCCGCACGCATGGATGACGTTGCCCCGGAGCTCGCCGGCGCCCCGGGAGACCGAATCCGTGAGGTCAACTGGGCGGACTTCTCCTCGCTCGAAACCGCGGAGGAACGCTCAAAGCGCTGGCGAGCCGTGCTGAGCTCAAACGTTGACCTCTACGACGCCTTCTATGCGCTTGACGCCCGCGCCTCGTGCTGGGACGACGCCGGACGCGACAAGGGGCACCTCCTCGTAGATCCCGCGCAGGCGCGTGAGGCGCAAGAGCTTCTCCTCTCCATGCGTGACGACCCGTTCAACGTCCCGGACGCGACCATGGAGGCGTTCGTGGCGGAATCGTCCCGTCACGCGAGACGTCTCCAGCGCAGGCGCTGGTTCCAGTACCTTCGGGTCGGCGCCGCAGTCGTTGCCGTCGGCGCCGCCATCTATGCCGGCAACGCCCTCATCTCAAGGCAGATCGAGGCAACGAGGTCACTTCTTCAGGAGCTCGCCCTGAGCGAGAAGGACGACCCGGCGCTCTTCACGCTCAAGGCGCTCTGCAACGCCGACGTCTACGGCGCCCAGACCGACGCCACCGCGCGCGACACCCTCACGGGCCTCTCCGAGAACTGGGACGTTGCCCGCCTGGGCTGGGCGGACCTTCAAGAGGGCGGCTGGCAGGGCGAGGCGATCCTGACAAACGACGCCAATACCTGCCTCGTGCGCGGCGCCGGCGGGACGCTCCAGCGCTGGAACCCGCAAACCGCGAAGCCCCTTTCGACATGGCAGGTCTCCAACGGAGACTCCTTCGTCTTCGACGCCACCGAAGACGGCGCCGTCGTCGCGGTCGCAGACGGCGATGGCGTTGCGCTCTACGACAAAACGGGCGCCAGGACGGCAACCATCGAGGGCGCCCCTGCCTCCGTGAGCGCGCTCGCCCTCTCGGAGGACGCCTCGCAGCTGCTTTGCCAGAGCGGAGACGCAATCGCCCTCCTCGAGCTCGACGAGGAGGGCGGCCCGTCCTTCTCGTCACAGTTCGACGAGGTGCTCGCACTGAGGCGAACCGAGCGAGGGCTGCGGGCTCTCGTCGTGGCGGGCGATCGCCTGCAGCTCATCGACCCAACCTCCGACTCAAGCGTGCTCGACGCTGCGCTACCCGAGGCGCAGATGCTCTCCGGGGCCATCGGGCCGCAGGACACGGTCGTGGTGTGCGCCGACGGCGCCCTGATCGTCGGGACGCCCGAAACCGGCCTCGACAACCTCGGTGCCACCACCTATGACCTTCCCCGCGCGCTCGCCCTCGGGGATGAGGTGCTCGTGGTCGCGACCGAGCAGGCGGGGGTGCAGGTGGTGGACCTGCCCTCGGGAGCCCCGCTCGGAACCATCGCCACGAGCATGGTGGGGACCTGCTATCTGGACGTGTCGAACGAGCTCGTTGCCAGCGGAAACGGCTGGACGACGACGATCTGCTCGCTCGAGCCCATCGCCCCGCGAGACGAGCCTCCCGCCGGAGCCCACGTCTGCACGGACCTGTCGGACACGAGCGACCTCGTAAGCGTCTCGGTCTCCGCAGACGGGGACCTCGCCGCCGCCTGCGAGGAAGGCGCCTGCTCGCTCGACGCGAGCGGCGTCATGGGCGAGCCGACCTCCTTCTCCGCAGTTGCCGCAGCGGAGGGCTCGTTTGCCGCCGGGACCGAGTCCGGCCAGGTCGTGGCCTACACCTTCACCTCCGCGGGCACGTTCGTGCAAACGAGGGCCTGGGAGTCGCCCACCGGGGAGCCCATCACGGCGCTCGGCTGGACCGACGACCTGCAGAGGCTTGTCGTCGAGTCGGGAGGGCGCTGGTGGACCCCCTACTCCAACTCGCTGGCCCTGGGCATCGACGGCATCCGCGATACCGTCAGGGCTCGAGTGCCCGCCGGGTGGGGCGAGGAGACCCTCTCCTTCTATTTCCCCGAGGACTTTGTGGCGTCGATGGGCCTTACGGCCTCGGTCCCGGCACCCCAGGCAAAGTAGGAGGCCACCATGGGACACGTCTTCATCTCCTACTCGAGGAAGCAGTCCGCCATCGCGGACAGGCTCGAGGCCGCGCTCTCCTCGCGCTCAGTGGCACGCGAGCCCGTGAGCGTCTGGCGCGACGTGAACGACCTGCGTGCCGGAGAGTCGTGGGACGCGCGCATCGTCGCCGCAATCCGCGGTGCGAGCCTCGTCGTCGTGCTGCAGTCAAGCGACTGGCGAGCCTCCCAGCCCTGCCAGAAGGAGCTCGCCCAGGCCCGCCATTACCGCAGGCCCATCCTCGAGCTCGATGCTGCCGCCCTGTCCCGTGAATCAATGGATGCGGCGAGCCCGGACGGCATCACCCGCGGCGCCGACGAGATCGCAGCCCAGCTGAGGCGGCTCGCCGGAAGCTCAGAGGTGACCGCCAACCTCGAAGTCCGCGCCGCGGCGTGGGCCGAGGGAGGCAGACGGGGCAGGGACCTCATGCGCGGAAGGGCGCTCTCCCGGATGCTCAAGCTCGCCAGGTCCGCAGACCTCTCGGACTCCGCCCGCCTCTATCTGCGCCAGTCCGCGCGCGGACGCAGGCTGCGCCTTCTCATGGGCGCGCTCGCCATCGTCGCCGTCATCGTGGGCGAGGTGGCGCTTCGCGTCCCTGCCGAGTTGCAGCGACAGCTCGAGGAGCAGGCGGTTGACTCGCTTCGGCTCGCCGACGCCACGAGCGAGGTCGCCGCCGTCGTGCGGACCGACCCGAAGCGGGCCCGCGAGCTCGCGCTCTCGGCGGCCGGCGACGGGGACGCTCGCAACTACGCCGCGCTTCTCGCCTGCCAGCTCGCGCTCACGACGCGCCTGCCCCAGGAGCTCTCGGACAGCGCCGACTTTGCCTTTCCGGACGAGCCCCGCCCCGAAGACGCCGCCGGCGACATGGCCGCACGCGCCGTTCCCGGCTCGACCCGCATCGGGCTGACCCGTCGAGGGCAGGCCTCGCCGCACGCATACGCCAACCCCGGGTTCATTGCCTTTGACCTTGCGCTCTCCCCCGATGGGCGCCGACTTGCGGCACTCAGCGAGCAGGGCGTCATCGTCTATGAGACGGATCGGGGTCAGGAGCTCATGGTCCTCGGCGGCGCAACGCTGCCCATGGGCAGCACGCTCTCTTGGAGCGCAGACGGAACGCGCGTGGCGGCCCATGCGCCCGAAGGGCGGACCTTCGTCTGGGACGCCATGCTCGAGACGAGCATCATCGCAGACACGGACCTGTGGTTCATGGACGTCGCCGAGCTCGGCGACGGGCGCGCGGCGTTTCTCTCGCGCGACGGGACCGTCGTAGTGATAGATGCCTCGGGCGAGAAGCCCCCAGAGATCGTCGACGTCCTCTCGTCGACCCAGGCGACGAGCATCGCACGGGCCTCGGAGAACGCCGTCTACGTGGCGGCCCTCGACGAGAGCGGCGACAGCCGACTCTGGCATCTTGACCTCGGAACGGGCGAGAGCTTCACCATGTCGCTCGAAGACGGCTACCAGCCCCTCTACGTTGCCGCCTCCCCAAGCGGCGTCGGCCCCGTCGCAGTCTCGGACGGCTCCACCCTGCTTCTTCTCGATGCGACCTCACTCCAAAGCCTTGCCACCATAGAGACCGGCGGCATCCTCGCCATCGAGGTCGACGAGGAGGGGCGCACGTTTGCCGGGGCGGGCACCACGCTCATCTGCGTCGAGCCCGGAGAGACCTCTCCCATCACGCCCCAGGGAGGAGTCGTCCCCGGCGCGCAGGCCCGCTCTCTTGCCGCCACGGGAGACGGGACCGTCCTCGCCGTCGGATACGGCACGCCCCGCGGCGGCGGATCTCGACTCGTCGGGTACGAGGAGGGCGTGTGGAGGGCCTCTTCGGGCCTCTACCCCTACTCCATCCCGCTTTCAGGCGCATGCTCGGCACGCGCCAGCGCCGTCTCCTCGGACGGGAGCCTCTTTGCCGTGGGGCTCTCCGATGGGACGGTCGCGTTTCTCGACGGCGCGGGATACTCCTCCTACGCCTCGCACGAGCTCTCCGGCGAGATTCGCGGCATCGTCTTTGCGCCGGACGGCAGGAGCGTCGTCGTGGCGACGCGTGACGGCCTCATCGCACGCGTCGCCGTCAACGAGGAGGGGCTCTCGCTCCCCTCGCTCCGCGACGCTCTCCAGGCGGGCGTCGGGGGTTCTACCGAGTAGGCCAATGGCGCCGCGAACGGTAGGTTTTTGCCGTAGAATGGTGGCGTTCATCACTCCTTCAGCAAACGGGAGGTAGCCGCGCATGGTCTCACGCATCTACGTTGAGAAGAAGCCGGGATTCGACGTCGAGGCGCAGCAGCTCAAGGCCGAGCTCGCAAACGTCGTCGCCGAGGGGCTGGCGCAAGACGCCCGCCTTCGCATCGTCAACCGCTACGACGTCGAGGGCATCGACGAGGAGCTCTTCGAGCGCTGCGTGCCCATCGTCTTCAGCGAGCCCCAGGTGGACCTCACCTCGCGCGAGCTTCCCGCGAGCCAGGGCGAGAAGGACGTTCGCGTCTTCGCCGTGGAGGCGCTGCCCGGTCAGTTCGACCAGCGCGCCGACTCCGCCGCCGAGTGCGTCCAGCTCGTCAGCCAGGGCGAGCGGCCCACGGTGCGCTGCGCCAAGGTCTACGTGATCGAGGGCGCCTGCACCGACGAGGCGCTCGCCGCCATCAAGCACTACGTCATCAACCCCGTCGAGGCGCGCGAGGCGAGTCTCGACGAGCGCGCGACCCTGCGCCAGAGCTACCCCGAGCCCGCCGACGTCGAGGTGCTCGACGGCTTCCTCGAGCTCGACCAGGCGAGCCTTCAGGCCTTCATCGACGAGCGCGGCCTGGCGATGGACCTCGCGGACATCACGTTCTGCCAGAGCTACTTCGCCGGCGAGGGCCGCGTCCCCACGATCACCGAGATCAAGATGATCGACACCTACTGGTCCGATCACTGCCGCCACACCACCTTCGGCACCACCCTCGGCGACGTGCAGTTTGACGACGAGGTCGTGGCCGCCGCCTTCAACCGCTACCTCGAGATGCGCCACGAGCTCGGCCGCGACGCCAAGCCCGTGTGCCTCATGGACATGGGCACCATCGGCGCCAAGTACCTCAAGCACACCGGGCAGCTCAAGAACCTCGACGAGTCCGAGGAGATCAACGCCTGCACCGTCAAGGTGAAGGTCGACGTCAACGGCACGCCCGAGGACTGGCTGTTCCTCTTCAAGAACGAGACCCACAACCACCCCACCGAGATCGAGCCCTTCGGCGGCGCGGCAACCTGCATCGGCGGCGCCATCCGCGACCCGCTCTCCGGCCGCAGCTATGTCTACCAGGCCATGCGCGTGACCGGTGCGGCGGACCCCACCGTGCCCGTCTCCCAGACCATGGAGGGCAAGCTCCCGCAGCGCAAGCTCGTCACCACCGCGGCGGCGGGATACTCCAGCTACGGCAACCAGATCGGGCTTGCCACCGGACAGGTCAGCGAGCTCTATCACCCCGGCTACGTGGCCAAGCGCATGGAGATCGGCGCCGTGGTGGGCGCCACACCGGCGTCCCACGTGCGCCGCGAGTGCCCCGCCCCGGGCGACAAGATCGTGCTTCTCGGCGGGCGCACCGGACGCGACGGCATCGGCGGCGCCACCGGGTCCTCCAAGGCCCACAACGTCGAGTCCCTCGAGAAGGACGGCGCCGAGGTGCAGAAGGGCAACCCGCCCATCGAGCGCAAGCTCCAGCGCCTCTTCCGCCGCGAGGACGCGTGCCGCCTCATCAAGCGCTGCAACGACTTTGGCGCCGGCGGCGTCTCCGTTGCCATCGGCGAGCTCGCCGACGGCCTGGACATCGACCTCGACCTCGTTCCCAAGAAGTACGAGGGCCTCGACGGCACCGAGCTCGCCATCTCCGAGTCCCAGGAGCGCATGGCCGTGGCCCTGGCACCCGAGGACGTCGACGAGTTCATGCGCTACGCGCACGAGGAGAACCTCGAGGCCACGACCGTGGCGACGGTCACCGCCGAGCCCCGCCTGCGCATGCGCTGGCGCGGCAACGTCATCGTGGACGTGAGTCGCGAGTTCCTCGCCTCCAACGGCGCCCCCAAGACCACATGCGTGCGTGTGGAGGCTCCGCAGGAGTTCGAGCGCACCTGGGCCGGCGAGACCGTGGCCGAGAAGATGCGCTCGCTGGTCACCGACCTCAACGTCGCCTCCAACAAGGGCCTCTCCGAGCGCTTTGACTCCACCATCGGCGCCGCCACGGTCCTCATGCCCTTTGGCGGTCGCACGCAGCTCACGCCCCCCATGGCGATGGTCGCCAAGCTCCCTGTTGACGGTGAGACCACCACGTGCTCGGGCATGGCCTGGGGCTTCAACCCCTACCTCATGAGCGCCAACCCCTTCACCGGCGCCTACCTCTCCGTGGTGGAGTCCGTCGCGCGCATGGTCGCCGCCGGCTTCGAGCACGAGAGCCTCTACCTCACGTTCCAGGAGTACTTCGAGCGCCTGCGCGACGACCCGCGCCGCTGGGGCAAGCCCACCGCGGCCCTGCTCGGCGCCCTCATGGCCCAGGTCGACCTCGGCATCGCCTCGATCGGCGGCAAGGACTCCATGTCCGGCAGCTTCGAGGACCTCGACGTGCCGCCCACGCTCGTCTCGTTTGCCACGGGCCTGGGCGTCGTCGACCACGTGACCTCCCCCGAGTTCAAGGGCAGCGGCCACCGCGTGCTGGTCATCGTCCCGGACTACGCCGACGACGGGCTCACGCCCGACCACGAGGCGTTCCTCGCGACGCTCTCCCTCGTCGAGGGCATGGTGGCGCGCGGCGAGACGCTCGCCGTCTCTACCCCCGGCTACGGCGGCGCCGCGGAGGCCGCGTTCAAGATGTGCGTCGGCAACCGCGTGGGACTCGAGGTCGCCCCGGCCTTTGGCGCGGACGCCCTCTTCTGCCCCTCCTACGGCAGCTTCCTCGTGGAGCTTACCGATGACGCCCCGCTGCCCTCCGCCCCGAGCGGCGTGACGGTCTCCACCTTTGGCACGACGACCGATGCCTACCAGCTCAGCGTCTCCGGGGAGTCCGTTGACCTCGCCGAGCTGCAGGAGGCCTGGGAGGGCGCCATCGAGTCCGTCTTCCCCTACCGCGCCGAGGGCGAGCAGGTCGACGTCATCTCCTTCGACGTTGCCGAGAAGGGCGTCTCTCGCCCCGCGCCCGCCGTCCACGTGGCGCGCCCGCGCGTCATCATCCCGGTCTTCCCGGGCACCAACTGCGAGTATGACACCGCGCACGCCTTCGAGCGCGCCGGCGCCAAGGCGGACGTCTTCGTGATCAACAACCTCACGCCCGAGGCCGTCGCCGAGAGCACCCACGAGCTGGCGCGTCGCATCCGCGAGAGTCAGATCGTCATGATCCCGGGCGGCTTCTCCGGCGGCGACGAGCCCGAGGGCTCCGCCAAGTTCATCACCGCCTTCTTCCGCGCGCCCGAGGTCACCGAGGCGGTGCGCGACCTGCTGCAGGCTCGCGACGGCCTCATGCTCGGCATCTGCAACGGCTTCCAGGCCCTGGTGAAGCTCGGCCTCGTCCCGTACGGCGACATCGTCCCGATGGACGACACCTGCCCCACGCTCACGTTCAACACCATCGGCCGCCACCAGAGCCGTCTGGTGCGCACGCGCGTGGCGTCCAACCTCTCCCCTTGGCTCTCCAAGTGCTCGGTGGGAGACGTCCACAACATCGCGATCTCGCACGGCGAGGGCCGCTTCGTCGCCTCGCCCGAGATGGTCGCCAAGCTCGTGGCCGGCGGCCAGGTCGCCACGCAGTACGTGGACGAGAGCGGCGTGCCGGGCATGAGCCTCGACGTCAACCCCAACGGCTCGGTCCTCGCGATCGAGGGCATCACCTCGCCTGACGGCCGCGTCCTGGGCAAGATGGGCCACACCGAGCGCTCCGGCGCCGGCCTCTACAAGAACGTTCCGGGCAACGCCTACCAGCCCCTCATCGAGGGCGGCGTGGCGTACTTCACCGAGTAGCCCGATCCAAGAGCATCCTCACGGGCGGGACTCTCCGGGGGTCCCGCCCGTTTTTTCGCTCCCGTCGCCCCGCCTCTGCTCACCGCCGGGGGGCAAACTCCACACGTGGTGGTTCTTCTCAATCCCTAAACACTGTTTATCTGCGCTTTCTCTCTACTCAGTTAGAAAGAGAAACACCACGTGTGGAGTTTGGCGATGAGAGGTGGCTTGCCCAAGACAGCGCTGCTAGGATGGCATGCGGAAAACCGGGGAAAGCGAGAAGAACGTGGTCGCAGCAACGGCAGACAAATCGAGAAGGACGCCCTTCATCGGCACGCTTCCGGGCGTGGTGCTGGCGTGTCTCGCCTCGTGCTTTCTGTGGGGCTCGGCGTTTCCGTGCGTGAAGATCGGCTACGAGCTGTTTGCCGTCGACGCGGCGGACGTGCCGTCGATTCTGGCCTTCGCGGGCACGCGCTTCGTGATAGCGGGCCTCATGGTCGTCGCGGGCATGAGCGTAGTCCGGCGGCGAGCCTTCCTGCCCGGGCGGCGCGATCTGCCGGCCATCGGCACGCTCTCGCTCTTTCAGACCGTTTTGCAGTACGTCCTCTTCTACGTGGGCCTCGCCAACTGCGAGGGCGTGACGAGCTCCATCCTGGAGGCGAGCAACTCGTTTCTCTGCGTGCTCCTGGCGGCGCTGGTCTTTCGCTTTGAGCGACTCACGGGTCGCAAGGTGCTGGGATGTCTCGTGGGCTTTGCGGGCGTCGTGCTCGTCAACGTGACCGGCGAGTCGGGGGGCCTGAGCTTCACGCTCGAGGGCGAGGGCATGGTACTCGCGTCAACGCTCGCCGCGGCCGCCTCGAGCAATCTCGCCAAGCGCTTCTCGCGCGAGCACGACCCCGTGCTGCTCTCGGGCTGGCAGTTTGTCCTCGGCGGGGCGATCATGCTCGTCGCGGGCCTCGCCGCGGGCGGACACGTGGCGCCGGCGGATGCGACCAACCCGGCCCCGGCGTTCATGCTCCTCGCCTATCTGGGATTCATTTCCGCGGCTGCCTATTCGCTATGGTCGCTCGCACTGGCCGCAAACCCCGTCTCGCGCGTGGCGGTCTTTGGCTTCATGAACCCGGTCTTTGGCGTGCTGCTCTCCGCGGTCCTTCTCGGCGAGACCAACGTCGTGAGCCCTGCCGTGGCCGCGGCGGCCCTCGTGCTCGTGAGCCTGGGCATCGTCATCGTGAACCGCCCGGAGAAGCTCTGACGCGCCGCCGCTGACCGAACAAGCCCCCCCTTACCGAGCACCATGCCTCACGGTCGCAAAAGACGGGGATACTCAAGGCACGTATCCCCGCGACGGAGGGAGTGCCCATGAGACGCCTGCGCCGACTTCTTGTCCCCGCCCTTCTCGCCTGTCTTCTTCCGCTGGGACTCGCCGGCTGCCAGCAGGCGCTCTCGCTCACGGCAACCGACCTCACCGCCAGCGTCAAGCCCGCCTCGGAGGCCTCGGTCGAGATGGCCGACGCAACGGTCGCCTACGACTTCGCGCTCGACCTGCTCCGCGAGAGCACGGCCGAGGCACCCTCGAAAAACGCGCTCGTCTCCCCGCTCTCGGTGCTCCACGCGCTCGCGATGGCGGAGAACGGCGCGGACGGCGAGACGCTCGCGCAGATGGAGCGGACCACCGGCATGAGCGTCGAGGAGCTCACGGACACGCTCCAGGCCCACCTGCAGCTTTCGAGCTCCTATGACGGGCCCCTCTCGCTCGCCAACTCCGTCTGGCTGCGCGACTCCGGCGGCCTGTCCGTGGAGAACGCCTTCCTCGAGGCGTGCGGCGGCCGGCTTGGCGCGCAGGTCTTCTCGGCACCCTTCGACGACTCCACCGTGGCCGACGTCAACGCCTGGATCAGCGAGAAGACCCATGAGATGATTCCCGAGATGCTCAGCCAGCTCTCGGACCAGACGCAGCTCCTTCTGGTCAACGCGCTTGCGTTCGAGGGCTCGTGGGAGGAGCCCTTCGACTCCGCGCTCGTCACGCCGGACACGTTCACCTGCGAGGACGGCACCGAGCAGGACGTGGACATGATGCACTCCACCGAGAGCTCCTATTTCGAGAGCGACCTCGCCACCGGCTTTGCCAAGCCCTACGAGGACCACGACTACCGCTTCGTGGGGCTGCTGCCCAACAAGGGGGTCACGGTGGCGGAGCTGCTGGAGAGCCTCGACGGGGAGGGTCTGGAGCAACTGCTGATCCCGGTGGAAAACACCGTCGCGCGCATCGGCCTGCCCAAGTTCACGAGCAGCTACGACGTCGAGCTCTCAGGGGTCCTGAGGTCACTCGGAATGACGGACGCCTTCGACGCGGGGGCCGCGGACTTCTCGCGCATGGGCAGCTCGGACGCCGGGCCGCTCTTCATCGGCGGCGTGCTGCACAAGACGTTCATCGACGTCGACGAGGAGGGCACGCGCGCCGCGGCGGCAACGGTCACCACGATGGACGGCGCCGCCGCCCCTATCGAGGAGGAGCCCGAGGTCAAGGAGGTTGTCCTGGACCGACCCTTTGTCTACCTCATCGTCGACGCGCACACGATGACGCCCATCTTCACCGGCACCCTCATGTCCGCCGAATGAGCCAAAAGGGGACAGTCCCCTTTTGACCCATTTTCGTCAGGCGGGAACAATATGCTCCACTCGCGCATGTTAGGGGCAAGGAGGTGAGGGGCATGACCGCCAAGAAGATCAAGCGCACCGAGAAGTTCATGCGGCATGCGATGGCCGCGCACGGCAACTCGGTCTATCTCGTCGCCCTCGCGCAGACGCGCTCCGAGGCTGACGCCCAGGACGTGGCACAGGACGTCTTCTGCCGCCTGCTCACGGACGGCACCGCGTTCACGGGCGACGAGCACCTGAAGGCCTGGCTCTTGCGCGTGACCGTCAACCGATGCCACGAGCTCCGCCGCGCGCCCTGGAGCCGGCGGGTGGAGAGCGCGGACGACGCGGGCCGAGAGCTGCCGGCGCCGGGCGCGTCCACCGAGGACGCCGCCCTGGCAGAGCTGCGCGCCGACCCGGTCTGGCAGGCGCTCCGGGCCCTGCCGGAGAAGCTCCGTGTGGTGGCGCTGCTCCACTACGTGGAGGAGTGCACCACCGAGGAGATCGCCCGCATCGTGGGCAGCCCGCCGGCGACGGTGCGCACGCGCCTGCACCGGGCACGCAAGCAGATGAGAGAGACGCTCGAGTCCCCCACGAGCACCACAACGATTCCCGCTCAGGAGGAGAGCTATGGACAGGCACACGCTTGAGCAGTTCCGCACGCGGGCGCGCAGGGTCACGCTGCCCGAGAACGTGCGCGAGTCGGTACTGGACGAGATCAGGGTCGAGAAGAACGAGCGCGCTCGCGGCACGCGACAGCCGCGTCGGAGCATGACGCGGCGCGCGGCTGTAGGCGCCGGGCTCGCCGTCCTGGGCGGCGCCGCCGCACTTCTCGCCCTCTCCGTGATCGTGCGCCCCGGCGAAGACGCGCCCGCGACGACAGAGGGCAACTGGTTTGTCCTCAAGGCCTACGCCGACGGCGTCTCCCAGGGCGAGGGCACCGTCCTGGCCCAGCGCAGCATCAGCCTCGCCGGGTCGCTCGGCGGCAGCGAGAGCTCCGGCTGGTACGCCGCCCACAGCATCGACCTGCGCTGCGAGGGGGCCGACATCGACCGCATCGACTACGCGCTCGAGGGGGAGTTCGTAAGCCCCGAGGGACAGCCGGACGAGGAATTCACCGAAAACGCCGTGTGGTTTGACGCGCTGTACAGACGGCCCTACGAGGTGGGCGAGGGAGAAGCCTATCCCGACCACGGAGGGACGGGCGCGGGCTTCAGCGTCTCGTACGAGGAGCAGCAGGCCGACGAGGAGAGCTTCAACCGCCAGGTCTGGACGAGCTTTCCGACCGACGACGAGATTCGCGCGGCGCGCGCCGCGAAGGACGCCCTGCCGATCGACGCCGCCACGCTCGAGGACGAGCTGGCGCGCCAGCAGGCGCTCAACAGGTTCCGCTTTGTCCTCGAGCGGAGAAGCGCCGACATCCTGGCCCAGACCACGCTCGTGATGACGGTCACCTTTGCCGACGGGAGCGAGCAGGTCAAGCGCTATCGCATCTCCCCGGCCGAGAACTTCGACGAGACGTATCAGAGCTATCTCGACCGCCGGGCGCGCAACGGCGCGATCCTCAGTTATTACCGCAACGCCGAGCCCAAGCCCGAGGAATACCTCGAGGCACAGGAGGCGACCGACGGGCTCTACGCCAACTGGCCCGACCTCTACACCATCACCGAGGTCTCCGAGTAAACGCCGCCGCCCCGACGTCCTTCTCGCGAAGGAGCGTCGGGGCGGCACATGATACGAAGGGACTGTCCCTTCGTATCCTTTAGAGGCGGGCGACGCCGCTCTTGCGGGCGGCCTCGGCCACGGCGGCGGCGACGGCGGGCGCCACGCGCTCGTCGAAGGCGCCGGGGATGATGTAGTCGGCGGCGCGGTGCTCGTCGTCCACGAGGCCCGCGATCGCGTAGGCCGCGGCCTCCATCATGTCGTCGTTGATGTCGGACGCGCGCACGTCGAGGGCGCCGCGGAAGATGCCCGGGAACGCGAGCACGTTGTTGATCTGGTTGGGGAAGTCAGAGCGGCCCGTGGCGGCCACGGCGGCGCCTGCCGCGAGCGCCTCGTCCGGCATGATCTCCGGCACGGGGTTGGCGCAGGCAAAGACGATCGGGTCGGCGGCCATCGTGCGAACCATGTCCTGGGTGAGCACGCCCGGGGCGGAGACGCCCACGAAGACGTCGGCTCCGCGCACGGCGTCGGCCAGCGTGCCGGTGACGCCCTCGCGGTTGGTCCACGTGGCGATCTCGGCCTTCTCGGGGTTGAGGCCGGCTCGGCCCCCGTAGATGGCGCCCGTGCGGTCGCAGATGATGACGTCCTTGACGCCCATGCGCTGCATGAGCTTGGCGATGGAGATGCCCGCGGCGCCGGCGCCGGAGAAGACCACGCGCACGTCGGAGAGCTCGCGGCCGGTGAGGCGGCAGGCGTTGATGAGCGCGGCGCAGGTCACCACGGCGGTGCCGTGCTGGTCGTCGTGGAAGACGGGGATGTCGCAGGACTCCTTGAGGCGGCGCTCGATCTCGAAGCAGCGCGGCGCGGAGATGTCCTCCAGGTTGATGCCGCCGAAGCTGCCCGCGATGAGCTCGACGGTGCGGACGATTTCGTCGACATCCTTGGAGCGCACGCACAGCGGGAACGCGTCCACGTCGGCGAAGGTCTTGAACAGGGCGCACTTGCCCTCCATGACCGGCATGCCCGCCTCGGGGCCGATGTCGCCGAGGCCCAGCACCGCGGTGCCGTCCGTGACCACGGCCACCAGGTTGCCGCGGCGCGTGTAGGTGTAGGAGTCTTCCACGTTCTCGGAGATCTTGAGGCACGGCTCGGCGACGCCCGGCGTGTAGGCCACGGCCAGCTCCTCGGGGCTGGTGATCGGCGCGCGGGTGATCACCTCGATCTTGCCCTGCCACTCGCGGTGCTTGTCGAGCGCGTACTGCTTGGCGTCCTCGGCCATGGAAACTCCCATCTCACGGGGCCGGTCGTGCGCCGGCCGTCTTGGCGATAAGAACCACGTGCAAGTGTAGCCATTTTGGCCCGCAAGGCGGCGGCTCGCGACAATTCGGACAGGTCCGTAACGGATGGGACGCTCACCGCGACGATTTGGACGGTCCGTGTGGTCACGCCAGCGCGATCGCGCCGAGCCAGCCCCAGCGCGGCTCGGACGCCACGCCGTATGCGGAGAGCCACAGCTCGAGCGGCACGCGGCGCACGCTGCCGCCCGCGCAGTCCATGACCGCGCCGTCGCCGACATAGAGCCCCACGTGGCCATGGTCCCAGCCGCCCGCCCCGTACGGGTCGCGGCCCGTGGCACAGATCATTCCCACGAGCAGGTCGCGCGTGTCCGTAAGGTGGCAAAAGCCCTCGTAGAGCTCGCGCGCGTCACCGCTCACGTAGCCCATGCCCAGTCGCGAGAACGCGCGCTCCACCCATGCCGCGCAGAGCCCCTCCCCCATGGGCGCCGTCCCGTACGCGCACTCTACGAGCCGCCGCTGCAGCGCCCCGGCGTCCATGAGCGCCTGTGGGTCTTTGCCCGCCGGCACCTCTCGCCATGCGGGCTCGCCAAAGATCGTGGTCCGCCCGTCTTCCGCAAGCAGTCCGCGCGCGGCTAGCGCCGCCAGAAGCCGTTTTCTCACCGCGCCTCCCCGATGGGCCCAAGGGGTCTGTCCCCTTTTGACTCTACGGCAGCGGACGGCCGACGTATACTTGAAAGTTAGGGGGAAAGACCGTTAGGAAGAGTCAGCAACGAAAGGACTTCCATGAGCGAGAAGATCGCGCCCCAGGACACCCGCGTGCTCGTAACGGGCGGCGCCGGCTTCATCGGCAGCCACACCGTCGTCGAGCTTCTCACACGCGGCTATCAGGTCGTCATTGTCGATGACCTCTCCAACTCCTCCCCCAAGGTCTGCGACCGCATCAAGACCATCGTCGGTCCCGAGGCCGCCGCGCGCCTCGCTTTCGTGGAGGCCAACGTCAACGACCGCGCCGCCCTCGAGAAGATCTTCGACGAGCACCCCATCGACCGCGTGATCCACTTTGCCGGCTTCAAGGCCGTCGGCGAGTCCGTGAGCAAGCCCATCGAGTACTACGCGAACAACATCGGCAGCACGCTCACCCTCGTGGACGTCATGCGCGAGCACGGCTGCAAGTCCATCATCTTCTCCAGCTCCGCCACCGTCTACGGTGATCCGGACAGCCTGCCGCTCACCGAGCAGAGCCCCAAGAAGCCGGCCACCAACCCCTACGGCTGGACCAAGTGGATGATCGAGCAGATCCTCACCGACCTCCACACGGCCGACCCCGAGTGGGACGTCGTGCTGCTCCGTTACTTCAACCCCATCGGCGCCCATCCCTCGGGCCTCATGGGCGAGGATCCCAAGGGCATCCCCAACAACCTCGTGCCCTACGTCGCGCAGACCGCCATCGGGAAGCGCGACGCCGTGCACGTCTTTGGCAACGACTACGACACGCCCGACGGCACCGGCGTGCGCGACTACATCCACGTCTGCGACCTCGCGTCCGGCCACGCCGCGGCGCTCGCCTGGATGAACGGCCGCACGGGCGTGGAGATCTTCAACCTCGGCACCGGCACGGGCACCTCGGTGCTTCAGATCATCGAGGCCTTCTCCGCAGCCTGCGGGCACCAGATCCCCTACGTCATCGAGCCGCGTCGCCCCGGCGACGTCACCGCAAACTACGCCGACTGCACCAAGGCGCGCGAGGAGATGGGCTGGGAGGCCAAGTTCAACATCGAGGACATGTGCCGCGACTCCTGGAACTGGCAGTCCAACAACCCCAACGGCTACGAGGGCTAGGCGATAAGACCATGGGAGAGCGTTTCGTCGCGTATCTGAAGGACCGCCTGCCCCTCGTCGAGGGGGCGCTCGCCGATGCCGCCGCCACGCCGCTCACGGACGGCGCGTCCGCCGCGGACCTGAGTCGATACCTCTACGAGCCGCTCTCCCGCTTCACCGCCTCGGGCGGCAAGCGCGTGCGCCCCGTGCTCGCGCTGCTCGGCGCCGAGGCCGTCGGCGGCGACGCGCGCGACGCGCTCTCGTGCGCCGTCGCCGTCGAGCTCTTCCAGAGCGCGGCCCTCATCCACGACGACATCGCGGACGAGGGCGAGCTGCGCCGCGGCGAGCCGTGCCTGCATCGCGTCGAGGGCGAGGGCCTGGCGATAAACGCGGGCGACCTCGCCCTCACGCGCGTCTTCGAGGTGGTGCTCGGCGACGAACGCCTCGACGTCGAGCGCAAGGTCCGCGTGCTCTCCGAGCTCGCCCGCATGGAGCGGCACACCCTCGAGGGCCAGGCCCTCGACCTGGGATGGGTGCGCGACCGCCGGTGGGACCTCTCCACCGAGGACTATCTCTACATGGTGCGCAGCAAGACCGCCTGGTACTCCGCCGCCATCCCGCTCTACGTGGGTGCCCTCGCCGCGGGCGGCACGAGAAGCGCCGCCGACGGCCTGCTCGAGGTGGGCCTCACGGCGGGCGTGGCCTTCCAACTGCAGGACGACCTGCTCAACCTCGTGGGCGACGGCGAGGCCCAGGGCAAGGACTTCCGCTCGGACGTCACCGAGGGCAAGCGCACGCTCGCCGTCGTCTGGGCGCTCGAGCATCTGGACGAGAGGGACGCGGCCGAGCTCGTCGCCCTTCTCGGCTCCCACGCGACCGACCCCCGCGAGCTCGAGCGCGCCGTCTGCCTGATCGAGCGCGGCGGCGGCATCGAGAAGTGCCGCGCGCTCGCCCGCGAGCTCGCCGAGGAGGCAAAGGCGCGGGTCGCGGCCCTCGCCCGGGACGCTCACATCTCGGTTGAGGCTCAAGACCTGCTAATCTCTATGGCAGACTTCTTCGTGGAGCGAGCCCTCTAGGCTCGTGCCACGTCAGACGCAAGGAGAGGCAATGGAACCCATTCAGGAAGGCGCGAAGGGCGCCGCGGTCGAGGACATCCAGGACCGTCTTGGCACGCTCGGCTACGCGATCGACGCCGCCGAGACCGGACAGTCGACCTTTGGCCCGTCCACCGCGACCGCCGTGGCGCGCTTCCGCCTCGACCATGGCCTCTCCCTCGGCAAGGACGTCGACACCCCCACGTGGACCACGCTCGTCGACGAGTGCTATCAGCTCGGCGACCGCACCCTCTACCTGCGCCTCCCCAACTTCCATGGCAATGACGTCAGGCAGCTCCAGGAGCGCCTCAACATCCTCGGCTTCTCCTGCGGCCCGGTCGACGGGACCTATGGGGTGCACACCGAGGCCGCGGTCAAGCTCTTCCAGGAGAGCATTGGGGTCCTTGCCGACGGCATGGCCTTCCCCGACACCTTTGACGCCATCGAGCGCCTCAAGCACGTCTGGGCCGGCAAGCCCGCCGCCGGACCGCACCCCCAGGGCGGCATGGGCTTCGCCCGCGCGGCGAGCGTCCTCGAGCTTGCCCACATCTGCATCACGGCGGACGACCCCATCTCACGCAACATCGCGGGCCGCATCTGGAATCTCGCGCACGCCACCGTGGACGACTGCGCCCTCGATCTGCTCGACTCGCCCGAGGACGCGACGTCCGGGTCGCTGATCGTGCTCTCGACCGCGCCCTTGCCCGAAAACGTGGCCTCCGGCATCGGCAACGTCCTGCTCGACGACTTCGAGACGCTTCCGCTGCGCCTGCGCACCGCCATCCAGAGCTCGAGCGCCACGCCTCCCGCCGCGCGCATCGAGGTGCCCGTGGGCACCGGCGCCTTCACCACCGGCGACGCCCAGACCTATGCGGTGCTGCTGCTCGACGCCATTTGCGCCGCCTTCGAGGGCATCGACCTGTAAGTTGGGGACAGTCCCCAATTTACAGAGTCCCGCCGTCTCGTCACCCGCCGGCGAGGTCCTTCTCGTTTCCTGATACAATCTCAGGCGGCGGCACAGGGGTATCGTCCAATGGTTAGGACAGTGGTTTTTGGTGCCATCAATGTGGGTTCGAATCCTACTACCCCTGCCAGCCGCCGCCTTGGCGTTATCATGTTTCTGTAAAGGGACACACGTCGCTTGGAGGCTCATCCATGCCCATGACCGCGATTATCCTCGCCGCCGGCGAGGGAACGCGTATGAAGTCCCGCCATCCCAAGGTCATGCACAAGCTTCTCGACCGTCCGCTCGTCTCCTGGGTCACGCGCGCCGCGCGCGAGGCGGGGGCCGAGCGGATTGTTGTTGTCGTGGGACACGGAGCGGACGAGGTGCGGGGCCATCTGGCGGGCGAGAAGGACGTCGAGTGCGTCGAGCAGACCGAGCGCCTGGGAACCGGGCACGCCGTGCGCGTGGCGCTCGAGGCGACCGGCATCTCCGCGGGCCCGCTGCTCGTGCTCAACGGCGACGGACCGCTCGTGGAGCCCGACACCCTGCGCCGCCTGATCGCGCCCGTCGCAGACGGCGGCTCGGCAGCGGCCATCCTCACCTGGACGCCCGAGGACCCCACCGGCTACGGTCGCCTCGAGTTTGACGCCGCGGGGTCGGTCGTCCGCATCATCGAGCAGAAGGACTGCACGCCCGAGCAGGCCGCGGGTCTCACCGCATGCAATCCCGGCTTCTACGCCTTCGACGCAGAGCAGCTTGCCGCCCACATCGGCGAGCTCTCCACCAACAACGCCCAGCACGAGTACTACCTCACGGACATGGTCTCCGTCCTGCGCGGGCACAGCCTCAACGTGGCCGCCGTGAAAACCGAGGACGCCGACGAGCTGCTCGGCGTCAACGACCGCGCCCAGCTCGCGGAGCTCACGCGCCTCGCCCAGGAGCGCATCAACGAGCGCCTCATGAGCGAGGGCGTCACCATGCTCGACCCGCGCACCGTCTGGGTCGGCCCCGACGTGACCGTCGGGCGCGACACCGTCCTTCTCCCCATGACCATGCTCTGGGGGTCCACGACGGTGGGCGAGGAGTGCGAGATCGGCCCCAACACCCGCCTCACCGACTGCACCGTCGCCGACCACGTCTCGCTCGAGGAGACGGTGGGCGTCGACGTGACCATCGAGCGCGACGTCACCTGCGGCCCGCGCGCCTACCTCCGCGGCGGCGCGCACGTGCTCGAGGGCGCGCACGTGGGAACCCACGTGGAGATCAAGAACTCCACGATCGGGCGCGGCTCCAAGGTGCCGCACCTCTCCTACATCGGCGACTGCACGATGGGCGCCGGCGTCAACATCGGCGGCGGCTCGATCACCTGCAACTACGACGGCGTGCACAAGAACCGCACCACGATCGGCGACAACGTCTTCGTGGGTTCGGACACCATGATGGTCGCGCCGGTCACGATCGGGGACGGCGCGCTCGTGGGCGCCAGCTCCTGCGTCACCAAGGACGTCCCTGCCGACGCGCTCTACCTCGAGCGCGCCGAGCAGCGCATTGTAGAGGGGTACGCCTCCCGGCGACTCGAGAGACTCAAGAGAGACGAGGCCTAGATGTACGAGAACCTGAGCGAGCCCATGCCGCTGAAGAAGGAGATCAAGCTCTACACCGGCACGGGCAACCCCGCGCTCGCCGAGAAGATCTCCGAGATCTTGCACCTCGAGCTCCAGGGCCTCAAGATCGAGAAGTTCGCCAACGGCGAGATCTACGCCCGTTTTGACGAGTCCGTCCGCGGCGACGACGTGTTCTTCATCCAGTCCCTCTCGGGCTCGAACGTCAACGACCTCCTGATGGAGACGCTCGTCGTGGCCGACGCCGCCAAGCGCGCCTCGGTCTCCAAGTTCACCGCGGTGCTCCCCCACTACTGCTACGCGCGCCAGGACCGCAAGGCCGCGGCCCGCGAGCCCATCACCGCCCGTCTCGTCGCCAACCTCCTCGAGGCCGCCGGCGTCGACCAGGTCATCACCATCGACCTTCACCAGGGCCAGATCCAGGGCTTCTTTGACGTCCCGGTGACCCACCTCACCGCCCTCTACCTCATCGGCGACTACTTCAAGGCCAAGGACTTCGACTGGGACAACACCGTCGTCGTCTCCCCCGACATGGGCCGCGCCAAGGTCGCCAAGCGCCTCTCCGACTATCTCGGCTGCGAGGTCGCCATCGCCCACAAGAGCCGTCCCAAGCACAATGCGTCCGAGGTCATGGGCATCATCGGCAACATCGAGGGCAAGACCTGCATCGTCAACGACGACATGATCGACACCGCGGGTACCCTCTGCGGCTCAGTCCGCAAGCTCAAAGAGATGGGCGCTGGCGACATCTACGTCTCCGCGACCCACGGCATCTTCTCCGGCAAGGCCATCGAGCGTCTCCAGGACGCCCCGCTCGTCGAGTGCGTCGTCACCGACATCATTCCCTGCGAGGTCGCCAACAAGCCTGGCTCCAAGATCAAGCAGATCTCCGTTGCCAACGAGCTCGCCGAGGCCATCAACAGCGTCTACATGCGCCGCTCGGTCTCCGAGATCTTTGGCGGCCAGGGCGCCGAGATCTAACTGCACGTTTGGGACGTGCTATTTCGTTCAGATAAAAAGGGACAGGTTTTCTGAAAGCCTGGAGCACATGCGGGGTCGTCTTCGGGCGGCCCCGCGTCCGTGAAGGAGAGTCATGCCCGCACAGAAACCCGCCGCGAGGCCGGGCACCATCAAAATCGTCTGCGGCCTCGGCAACCCCGACGCCGAGTACGCCCGCACCCGGCACAACGCCGGCTTTGCCACCATCGACGCCGTGGCCGCGCGCCGGGGCGTCCGCTACTGGAAGTCCGAGGCCGGCGCCCAGGTCGCCCAGATCACGATCACCGACAAAGATGGCGAGAAGCGCGAGGTCCTTCTCGCCAAGCCCATGAGCTACATGAACACCTCGGGCGGGCCGCTCTCCAAGCTGGCGCGCGCCCACCACGTGCGCCCCGAGGAGATCCTCGTGGTCCACGACGAGGTGGACCTGCCCGCCGGGGAGGTCAAGCTCAAGCTGGGCGGCGGCCTCAACGCGCACAACGGCCTGCGCTCCATCGCCGACAAGCTCGGCAGCCGCGACTTCGCGCGCGTGCAGTTTGGCATCGGACGGCCGCCCGGGCGCATGCAGGTGGCCGACTACGTGCTGCGTGAGCTCAAGGGGAGCTTCCTCGAGGACTTCGAGCTCACCGTCGAACGCGCGGCGGACCTCGTGGAGCGGTCCCTGTAGACGCCCTGCCAAAAGACGTGCGCCGCCCGCCGTTCTTATCGCCCGTCCGTGAGGGAATGCGCAGCCACTCGGGTACAATGAGGGGTGTTGGAAAGGCCCTGCCAGGAGCCGGGCCGCCAAATGAGGGAATGCAGGAGAGGAGTGCGGTTAATGTACAAGATCCTCGAAAAGACGCAGTTCTCGGAGAAGGTGTTCAAGTTCCGCATCGAGGCGCCCCGGATGGCCAAGCACGCTCACGCCGGCCAGTTCCTGATGGTGCGCGCCAACGAGACGGGCGAGCGCGTCCCGTTCACGCTTGCGGGCTGGAACGCCGAGGAGGGCTGGGTCGAGTTCATCTTCATGGTGATCGGCAAGACCACGGAGATGCTGTCCACCTACAACGAGGGCGACTCCATCAAGGACGTCACCGGCCCGCTGGGCGTCCCCACCGAGATGGCGGACGGTCCCTGCGCGGTCATCGGCGGCGGCGTCGGCTTGGCCATCGCCTATCCCGTTGCCCGCCACCTGGTGGAGACCGGCCACGAGGTCCACGCCATCATGGGCGCCCGCACCAAGGACCTGCTGCTGCTTGAGGAGCAGTTCCGCGAGCTGCTGCCGGACGACCACATCCACATCACCACCGACGACGGCTCCTATGGCGAGAAGGGCGTGGTCACCGCGCCGCTCGAGCGCCTGCTCCAGGAGAAGGCCGTCTCCCAGGTCTTCTGCGTCGGCCCCGTGCCGATGATGAAGTTCTCCGCCCTCACGGCCGAGAAGTACAACACGCCGATCACCGCGTCGCTCAACCCCATCATGGTCGACGGCACCGGCATGTGCGGGTGCTGCCGCGTGGAGGTCGACGGGCAGACGAAGTTCGCCTGCGTCGACGGCCCCGACTTCGACGCCACCAAGGTCGACTGGAACGACCTTCGCGCGCGTCAGGCCGCGTATCTCACCGAGGAGGGCCAGTCCCTCAAGGCCTATGAGGAGGCGAACTGCGCATGCCACAGGTAAACGGTCGCTTTGTTCCGGACATGAAGTCCCCGCGCACGCCGGACAACGAGGAGCCGGCAGCCGAGCGCGCGTGCGACTTCCGTCCCGTCGACAAGGGCTTCACCAAGGAGATGGCGCTGGCCGAGGCCGAGCGCTGCATGGACTGCAAGAAGCCGTTCTGCGTTGACGGCTGCCCCGTCAATATCAACATCCCCAAGTTCATCGAGAAGATCCGCGAGGAGAAGTTCGGCGAGGCGCTGGACATCATCCGCGAGGACTCGATGCTCCCCGCCATCTGCGGCCGCGTCTGCCCGCAGGAGAACCAGTGCGAGGGCAAGTGCATCCGCGGCAAGAAGGGCGACCCGGTGGCCATCGGCCAGCTGGAGCGCTTCCTCGGCGACCAGCCCGAGCTTGCCTCCAAGCCCAAGATGGCCCCCAAGAACGGCAAGAAGGTCGCCGTCGTGGGCTCCGGCCCGTCCGGCATCACCTGCGCCGGCGAGCTCGCCCGCAACGGCTTCGACGTCACCGTCTTCGAGGCCTTCTTCACCGGCGGCGGCGTGCTCGTCTACGGCATCCCCGAGTTCCGTCTGCCCAAGGCCGTCGTCAAGCGCGAGATCGACGGCCTGGAGGAGATGGGCGTCAAGTTTGAGTACAACTCCGTCGTGGGTCGCATCACCGACGCCGAGGAGCTCTTCGCCGAGGGCTTCGACGCCATCTACATCGCCACGGGCGCGGGCCTGCCCAAGTTCCTCAACGTTCCGGGCGAGAACCTCCCCAACGTCTTCTTTGCCAACGAGTACCTCACGCGCGTGAACCTCATGAAGGCCAACCGCTTCCCCGAGTACGACACCCCCACCAAGCATGGCAAGAACGTCGTGGTCTTTGGCGGCGGCAACGTCGCCATGGACGCGGTGCGCACCGCCAAGCGCCTGGGCGCCGAGCGCGCGATCATCGCCTACCGCCGCACCGAGGACGAGATGCCCGCCCGCCGCGCGGAGCTGCACCACGCCAAGGCCGAGGGCGTCGAGGTCATGCCGCTCGTTGCGCCGCTGGAGTTCGTGAAGGGCGAGGACGGCGCCGTCTGCGCCGTGCGCGTCCAGAAGATGGAGCTCGGCGAGCCCGACGCCTCCGGGCGCCGTCGCCCCGTGCCCATCGAGGGCGCCGTCGAGGAGATTCCCTGCGACGTGGCCATCTCCGCCATCGGCACCAACGCCAACCCGTTTGCCAAGATGATCGGCGACATCAAGCTCAACAAGTGGGGCTACATCATCGCCGACGAGGACGGCCGCACGTCCGACCCGCGCATCTGGGCCGGCGGCGACATCGTCACCGGCGCGGCCACGGTCATCCTGGCCATGGGCGCCGGCAAGACGGCCGCGGCGAGCATCACGAGGACGCTCGTCGGGTAGCGAGAAGAACCTCGCGCTGTAGCTGACAGCCCCGCCGATTTCCACGCAGGAGTGCGCTTCGCGAAACTCCTGCTTAGGAAATCGGCGGGGCCTTTCGTTGCCGCGGCCGAGGTTCTTCTCGTCTGCGACCGCCGAAGGCGTCTAACGGGTTTGGCGGGTCCGTGCCCGCACTTCTCTGCGCCTGCCACTGAGTGCGGGCTAGAGCGCACTCGATGCGCGCACTTGAGCGCAAGACTTGAGAGGCGGCCTGCACTTCTCGGCCCATCACCGAAAAATCGCCCGCACTCGATGCCCGCACTTATGAGTGCGGGCCGCACGATCCGTCACTCCCAGCCGGGGTCCTCGAGGTTGCGGAGGTGGAGGAGGTAGTCGAGGAGGCGATAGGTCTTCTTGACGAGATCCTTCTCGCTGACGCCGCGCTCGACGACGTACTCGTCAAAGAGACGGCTGCTCGTGGTCTCAAGGTAGCCCGTCGTGAGCTCCATGAGGATACGCGGCTCGAAGATCCCAACGCGAACGCATTTCCCCTCTTCAAGATAGGGAGCATTACGCTCCGTGTCCAAGATACGGTAGGCAACAAACTCCAGTTCAGAGCCATCGATCCCCAGCTGAGTCTCAATGTTGTAGCGCATGGCCCAGAGCCTGGTCTGCGAGACCTTCTCCAGGGGCATGCGCTCCACGTCAAGATGCCCCTCGAGCCAGACGCGCAGCTCCTCGGGAGACTTGGTTCCGGGCACGATCTCATGGTCGGGCCACCAGGGGATGCGCGGCGCCGCGTCATCGAGCTCTGCGCGCGCCGTGCCAATTGGCACGTCCAACGAGCATCCCTCGCAGAACTCCTCGTACGTGCGCGGGCTCGTGACGGGCACATCCATGCTCAGCACGTTGTCGCACTTGGCAAAGAGCAGGGTGCCCAGGCTCTCCTTCGCCCACGTGAGAAAGCGGGTGTCCAGCTTTGCGGCAAGGCCGTCGTCGGCGTTGACGAGAAACGCATCGAGGACGTTAAGGATGGCCTCGGCAGCCTCCAAGAAGTCGCCGCGCCCCAGACTGGCGTAGATTGCCTCGAGAAGCTGATAGTCCTCGGCAGGAATCACCTCGTTGATCTTCTTAAGGCCGAGAAATGCATAGCGCCGGTCGTAGAGGCTGCGTACCAGCACCGAAAGCTCCCCCACAGCGTCGCTCATGATCTTGGCAGCCCAAGCGTCGTTCCTGCGCCCGTAGGCGCAGCTCGCCTCCACAAGGCAGTAGAGCACAGACGAGAAGTGCCGGCAGAGCTCCTCGTCCGTCACGTCGGCGCGCGTGGGCGTCACGTTCGTGAAGAGGCCCGCCGGGTCACATATCGCAACGACGGGGTCAAGACCGCCGACCTGCTCGGGCTCGGCCACGTAGAGGTCCACGTGGAGGGCATCGGGGAAAATCGCGACCTTCTGCGGCAAGCCGAAGTCGACGTCCTCGATGAACACGACGTCGCCATACGCGGCGAGGTAGTGCTCGCGCCGCTCCAGCACCGCATCACGGTTCTGGGGAGAGACGACGAGGTAGAGGTCTATGTCGGAGAACTCGTCCGCGTCACCGCGGGCAATCGAGCCCTTGAGGAGAACCGCCTCGCACAGGCCGTCGGCGACCGCCGCGTCCGCGATGCGAGCGATGGCCTCATCAAGGCGCGCGATGCTTGTGATACGCTTCTCGTCCAACGTCGCCCCTCCCCAAGTCCGCGACCTACTCCAGCGAGATGGTCACGTGGTCGCCGTTGCCGCAGTCGACATCAAGAAGCGTGCCCTTCTCGCCGTGCTTGATTGCCTCGGAAACAAGGTTCAGGTCAACGTCGGCGTTGTTTAGGTTCAGGTTGACGTTACCGGGCATCTTCTTTCCGGCCCCGAGCACAAAGCTCGCAAGGCCGAGCGGAACGTTGATGTTGACGTCATCGCCGTCGTCGCCGTCGTGAACCTGAATGTGCAGGGAGTGCGGGCGACCACCGCAATCAGGGCGCGGCGCGGACTCCGGCTCCGGCTCGAACGCGGCGCCGGGCTCCGCGGGCGCCACCGCCCGCGCCGGCACAACGTCGCGCACGATGGGAGCCACGCCCAAAAGCTGATCCACGCTCACGCCAAACGTCTTGGCGAGCTCCGGCAGCAGCATGATGTCGGGCGCGCTGAGATCATTTTCCCACTTGCTTACCGCTTGCGCCGTCACGCCCATCTTCATGGCAAGGCGTTCCTGCGTCATGCCGTACTCCAGGCGCAGCCGTGCGATGCGGCGTCCCAGCGTCTCGTTCTTCTCGTCCATGGTCGGCCCTTTCCTCGGGTTCCTGCTTGCGGCTCTCACTGTGACATCCCCCTCGGTTGAGTTCCACCAACCATCTGACGAGTTCCATGGTACGTTATCTACCAGCGAGAACAACCACTGGTTGTATCGCTATGCCTGCATCGATGCGCAATGGCGCCGTGCCAGCGACCTTTCACCCGACGTCTTCCCCGTGCTCGTGCAGGTACTCTCTCATATACGGGACGGCAAAGGACACCTTACCGTAGCCAGCGGCCTCGATGAGGGCCGCATCTATGAGACGCTTGCGGTACGAGCTCGTGTCCTTTGTCGTGAGGCCCATAAAGCGAGAAACCTCGGCAGTGGGCGCGGGATGTTCCTCACAGCGTGCCATCGCGGTGAGATACTCCACCTGGCGGTCGGGTAGCCTTCTGAGCGCAGGACCAATGACCATGGAGTCAAAGTTCTCGCGCGCCCTGGCGATGCCACGTTCCGCGTCCTCCCCCTCGATGGCAGCGGCATTCCGACGCGCCGCCGCCTGCCACGTATAGTACCCAACAAGCTGCACCATGAAGGGATAGCCCGCCGCCGCCTTAGTCATGAGCTCGGCCGCGTCCCTGCGCAATACGCCGCCCGCCCGCGCAACGGTATCCTCAAACGACATCCCAACCTCATAGTCGGAGAGTCGAGAGAGCTCCGTGTGCTTCGCGCGCTGCAGGAAGGTGAGCGCATCGGCCCCAACTGCATCGTCCACCGCGGTGGGCAGACCCGCAAATGCAAAGGCGACGTTTGCTTCTTGCCGAATGAGCAGCTGAATCTCGTTGCCGAGCACGCGAAGCTCATCGATGGGCGCGTCTTGAATCTCGTCAAGCGTCACAAACAGTCCCCCGCGCTGCGACGCCCGGAGCATCGCCTCTCCCAGCGACGTGGGGGACTTGGAAAGGTTGATCGACCCTGCCTGCACACCAAAGACCGACGGAGAAACCGAGACGGAAGTCAGGATCGGATCGCGAGTAAGCGCCGTAAGGATCCTCTCGCAGAAGCCCTTGTTTGCCGCAACGTCAACCACCGTAAAGCCGCGGTCTCGCGCAATGCCCCCCATTGCATTGAGCAGCACGGTCTTACCCACACCGCGCACGCCGGACACGCGCATAAGCCGCTCCGGCGAACCCGGCCCGTTATCTAAAGCGTCAGTGAAATCGTCGAGGATAGCATCTCGACCAATGAGCTCAGGAGGATTCATGCCCGCAGTGGGCTTGAAGGGATTTCCGCGCCTTTGTGACATGAAACCTCCCTGACCTCAGATCTAACAAGTCGAGCAGATTCTAACAAGTCGAGCAGATTCTAACAAGTCGAGCAAGCCCCCATCGATCGAGGACCTTCAAGGTCTAAACAGAGAAGGGTCGCCCCGGGTGTTCCGTAGAGAAGTTTCACGAAGTGCACTTCTCGAAGGAACACCCGGGGCGACCCGTCAGCTACTGGTTAGACCTTGAGCCTAGTACATGCCGCCCTGGCCGCCCTGGGCAGCCGCCGCGGAGATGGCCTCCTCGATGGTGGTGTTCTTGGGCTCGTCGGAGACGGTGGCCTCAGTGATGAGGATCAGCGACGCCACGGAGGCGGCGTTCTGCAGCGTGACGCGGCAGACCTTGACCGGGTCGAGCACGCCCATCTCGATCATGTCGCCGTACTCGCCGGTGGCGGAGTCGAGGCCCTGGCCGGCAGGCAGGCCCTTGATCTTCTCGGCCACGACGGAGCCCTCGAAGCCAGCGTTGTTGGCGATGGTCTTCACGGGCGCCTCGAGCGCCTTGCGGACGATCTCCACGCCGATCTTCTCGTCGGAGTCGACGGTCTCGACGCCGTCGAGCACCTTGGAGGCCTCGAGGAACGCCACGCCGCCGCCGGCGACGATGCCCTCCTCGACTGCCGCGCGGGTCGCCTGCAGGGCGTCCTCGATGCGGTGCTTGATCTCCTTGAGCTCGACCTCGGTCGCCGCGCCGACCTTGATGACGGCCACGCCGCCGGCGAGCTTGGCAAGGCGCTCCTGGAGCTTCTCCTTGTCGAAGTCGGAGGTGGTCACGTCGTACTCGGCCTTGATCTGGGCGATGCGCTCGTCGATGGCCTCCTTGGAGCCGGCGCCGCCGACGATGGTGGTGTCGTCCTTGGAGATCTTCACGGACTTGGCGCGGCCGAGCATCTCGGCGGTGACGTCGGTGAGCTGGACGCCGAGCTCCTTCATGGCGACCTGGCCGCCGGTCAGGATGGCGATGTCCTCGAGCATGCGCTTGCGACGGTCACCGTAGCCGGGAGCCTTAACGGCGCAGACGTTGAGGACGCCGCGGAGCTTGTTGAGAATCAGCGTGGCCAGGGCCTCGCCGTCAACGTCCTCGGCAATGATGAGCAGCGGCGCGCCCTGCTTCTGGACAGCCTCGAGGATCGGCAGGATGTCCTGGATGTTGGAGACCTTCTGGTCGGTCATGAGGATGTACGGGGAGTCGAGCTCGGCCGTCATGGTCTCGTTGTTGGTGGAGAAGTACGGAGAGATGTAGCCCTTGTCAAACTGCATGCCCTCGACGGTGTCGATGTCGATGCCAAAGGTCTGGGACTCCTCGACGGTGATGACGCCGTCCTTGCCCACGACCTCCATGGCGTCGGAGATCTTGTTGCCAATCTCGGGGTCGGAGGCGGAGATGGTGCCGACGGAGGCGATCTGCTTCTTGGTGGAGACCTCCTGCGCGTTCTTGCGCATCTCCTCGACGACGGCGTTCACGGCCTTGTCGACGCCGCGACGGATGGCGATGGGGTTGGCGCCGGCGGCCACGTTGCGCAGGCCCTCGTTGACGATGACCTGGGCGAGAAGCGTGGCGGTGGTGGTGCCGTCACCCACGGCGTCGTTGGTCTTGGTGGCAACCTCCTTCACGAGCTGGGCGCCCATGTTCTCGATGGGGTCCTTGAGCTCGATCTCCTTGGCCACGGAGACGCCGTCGTTGGTGATGGTGGGAGCGCCGTAGGAGCGCTGCAGGGCCACATAGCGACCCTTGGGGCCCATGGTGGTGGTCACGGCGTCAGCGAGGGTGTTGACGCCCTTGGCGAGCTTGGCACGAGCGTCGGTGCCAAAAAGAATGTCCTTAGCCATTGCTTAGTCCTCCAAAATCATTGGTTCTTCTCGCGAAACGCGAAGCTAGTCCTCGATAACGGCGTAGATGTCGTCGGCGCGCAGGAGCAGGAAGTCCTCGCCGTCGATCTTGACCTCGTTGCCGCCGAACTTGCCGTAGTAGACCTCGTCGCCGACGTGCACGTCGATGGCGATGCGCTCGCCCTTGTCGTTGAGCTTGCCAGCGCCGACGGCCACGACCTGGCCGCGCTGCGGCTTCTCCTGGGCACCACTCGAGATGTAGAGGCCCGTCGAGGTCTTCTCCTCCTTGGGGGCCGGCTTCACGAGGACGCGATCACCCAGCGGCTTAAGAGTCATGTTCAAGAACCTCCTTCTGAGGCGCCCCTGCGGGCGCGGCTCTGCGACGTCCGGACAATCCGGCGACGCGCTATCCAACGTTCAGAATCATACCCAGACGCGCCGACTTATACCACCTCGCGTGAAAAAATCTTCCAAGACGCACTTAGATTTTCTGACTCTGAACGAGGCAGGCGAGAAGGGCCGTCGCGTTGCGAAAAAGACGGTGGAATCCCCGGACGTTTTGCCTGCGGCCCGGTACTATAGGGAACACTGATAATGCAGGACCACCGTTCCCGGGGAGGGCAGACCCATGTCGATCCGCGTTCGACGCCTCATGCAAGCTCTGTGCGCCTGCGCGCTCGCCGCCCTTCTCGCCGCCTGCGCCAAGTCCGAGCCGCCCGCCGGCACCGTGCGGACGGAGACCGAAGACGCCGTGGTCAACGCGGCCATGCTCACGCACGGCTACAGCTGGGACGGCGTCGCGAGCGACCCCGTCGCGCCGACCGAGCTCGCGGACAGCGACGTTCCCGACCTCGCGGTCTCCGGGACCGCCGAGGTCCGCGCGTCCTTCTCGCAGCCCGCAAGCGAGGTCGAGGTCGTGCGCTACGCAGACGACGGAACCCTCGAGGGGGTCGAGTGCGCGCTCGAGGACGGAGCCGCGACCTTTGTGGCAGAGTCGGGCTGGCGCTACTACGTCGGAGCCTGGTTCGAGGGAGGAGACGCGGGCTATCTCTTTGACGCCAAGGGGGCCGAGGGCGAGGGGGCCGATATGGACGAGTTCGTGAGCACGGCGATGGTCGTCACGTTTGGCGACGGCGAGGTCCTCTTTGTTGACCAGGACACCGGTTCCCCCTACTACCCCACCCTGCCCGAGAGCGCTCCCGAGCTCACGGCCGGCAACATCGTGCGCGTGACCGGCAACGGCATCATGCTGCAGAGCTACCCCGGTCAGTACCCGGGCATCACCAAGGTCGAGGTGGTCGAGGAGGGCTCGCCCGCGGACGCCGAGAAGTACGACGAGCTGGTGGCGCAAATCTGGCATCCCAAGGACCCCGCCGAGCTGCCGTACGCGTCGCTCGAGTACACCACGGAGCTCGCGGCGGTCTCGCTCATGCTGCAGAGCTATGGCTACACCTGGAGCTACGAGGAGAACGGCGAGACGACCGCCATCTCCGCCGACTCCGCGCTCCCCGCCCAGCTCGCGGCAGACGAGCTGCCCGACGTGAGCGTCGACGCGCCCACGGAGGTGACCGCGAGCTTTGACGTCCCGGCCACGGGCATCGAGGTCACGCGCTGGAGCGAGGACGCGCTCGACGCCGAGGGCGAGCCGGTGGAGACCGACGGCCTCTCGTTCACTGTTGAGCCCGGGTATCGCTACGCACTTCTCGCCACGTTTGACGCCGGCGCGGTCACCTACGTCTTCACCGTCCGATGATGCGAGATGAGGGCCGCCCCATCTCACGCCAAGCAGAAGGAGAGATTATGAGAAGAACCAAGACGCCGCTCGTGCTCGGCTCGGCGCTTGCCCTTACGTTCGCCCTCGGCGCGACCGCCTGCAACCAGCAGCCGCAGGCACAGGACACGCCGGCCGAGGAAGTCACCGAAAGCCAGCAGGTCGAGGACGCCCCTGCCGATGACGCCGCTGACAACGTCCCGAGCACGACGGACGAGGTCGGCACCGCGGGCGACCCCGCCAACCCGCCCCAGGCAACGCTCGTCTGCGGGTCTGAGAGCGTCTACCCTCTCACCTGCAGCTCCACCTGGACCTTTGAGCAGGACGGCGAGTCCATGACCGTCACGACCGACGCTCCGCACCCCGTGCAATACGACGCGGACGGCATGCCCACGGCCAACGTGGACGAGCCGACCGAGGTCACGGCGAGCTTTGACGAGCCCGCCACCTACGTCGACGTGATGCGCTATGCCGAGGACGACCTCGCGGCGGCCGCCGAGGAGGCGGGGTCTGCGCAGGACGTCGCCGCGAGCGACGTCGTCGGCGAAATCATCGATGCCAACCTCGGCGAGGACGGGACCGTGGGCCTCACCGTGGAGCCAGGCTACCGCTACGCGCTCGAGGTTAGCTTCGAGAACGGCATCTGTACGTACGTCTTTACCGTCCGCTGATGCGCTCGGAGGGGGAGCGGGGGCGACGGTCAATTTGTGCGACTTGATCTGACGTGCGTGAGAGCGGGACTACCCCGCTTTCACGCACGTCTTCGCATCACAGTGTCTCGAGCTCGGCGAGCCAGAGCGCGGAGCAGGCGTCCGAGGGCATGCGCAGATCGCCGCGCGGGCTCACTGCCGCCGAGCCCACCTTGGGGCCGTCGGGCAGGCAGCTGCGTTTGAACTGCTGGGCAAAGTAACGGCGGTAGAAGACCTTGAGCCAGGAGAGGATCGTGGCGTCGTCGTACTTCTCGCCCAGAGCATAGCGGGCGAGACGGTAGACCTTGGCCGGGTTGGTGCCGCGGCGCAGCACCTCGTAGAGGAAGAAGTCGTGCAGCTCGTAGGGACCCACGAGGTCCTCGGTCTTCTGCGCGATCTTGCCGTCACCCGCGGCGGGGAGGAGCTCCGGGGAGACCGGGGTGTCCAGCACGTCAAGAAGGACCTCGGACTCCGCGACGTTTCCGCAGGTGTCCGCCACGTAGCGCACGAGATGACGCACCAGCGTCTTGGGCACGCTCGCGTTGACGGCGTACATGGACATGTGGTCGCCGTTGTAGGTGGCCCAGCCCAGCGCCAGCTCCGAGAGATCTCCCGTGCCAATGACGAGCCCGCCCTCCTGGTTGGCGACGTCCATAAGGATCTGCGTGCGCTCGCGTGCCTGGGCGTTCTCGTAGGTGACGTCATGGACCGACTCGTCGTGCCCGATGTCGGCGAAGTGCTGGCGCACCGAGGGCCCGATGACGACCTCGCGCAGCTGCACGCCAAGGGCCTGCGAGAGCAGGGTGGCGTTGTCATGCGTACGGTCCGTGGTGCCAAAGCCCGGCATGGTCACGGCGATGATGCCGCGGCGATCAAGGCCGAGAAGGTCAAAGGCCCGCACGGTCACGAGCAGCGCGAGGGTGGAGTCAAGGCCGCCGGAGACGCCGATGACCGCCTTGCTCGAACGCGTATGCGCGAGACGCTTGGCGAGGCCGTGCGCCTGAATGGCAAAGACGTCCTCGCAGCGCTCCGCTCGACGGGCGGGGTCGGACGGCACGAAGGGATGCGGGTCTACCCAACGGGTGAGCGGGGTCTCGCGCGAGGCGACGTCCGCTCCCAGCGAGAAGGGCACGACGGCATAGCCCGCCTCCTCCGGCGCGGCGGCGCACTCGAAGGTGGACATGCGCGTGCGCTCCTGCGCGAGGAAGCGAACGTCGATCTCGGAGACAGCGCGACCGTCGCCGAACGGCTTGCCCTCCGCGAGCAGCCGCCCGTTCTCCGCCACGAGGTCGTGCCCGGAAAAGACGAGGTCCTGCGTGGACTCGCCGGCGCCGGCGCTGGCGTAGACGTAGCCGCACAGCAGGCGCGCACTCTGGCCGGTAACGAGGCTGCGGCGATAGTCCGCCTTGCCCACCACGGCGTTGGACGCGCTGAGGTTGCAGACGAGCGTGGCGCCGGCCTGGGCGTGCGCGATCGAGGGCGGCGCGGCGACCCAGAGGTCCTCGCAGATCTCGGCAGCCACCACGAGCTCCGGAAGCTCGAGGCACGAGAAGAGCAGGCTGGTGCCCATGGGCACGTTCTTCTCGCCGCCCACGGAGACGGGGATGGGGTCAACGGGGCCGGACACGAAGTGGCGCCCCTCGTAGAACTCGTTATAGGTGGGGATGTGGGTCTTGGGCACAAGCCCGAGCACCATGCCATTCGAGACGACGGCGGCGCAGTTGTAGAGCTTGCCGCCCGCGCGCACGGGAACGCCCACGAGCAGGAGGGCGTCAAGGTCCGCCGTAGCGGCGGCAAAGCTCGAAAGCCCGTCGTCCGCGGCACGGATGAGGGCATCCTGCCAGAAGAGGTCCTCGCAGGTGTAGCCCGTGAGCGCGAGCTCGGGCAGCACGATGACGGCGGCGCTATCCTCCTCGGCGGCTCTTCGCGCCGCCGCCACGCAGGACTCCACGTTGAAGGCAACGTCCGCGACGCGCACCTCCGGCGTCACCGCCGCGACCTTGACGAACCCGTCCACCATCGAAATCCCCTCTCTCAAGGGCCGGAATCTGCCTTGCATCGTATCACGCGGCAGTTTCCCGCGATGCCGTTGGCCATTTTCCCGCCAAGTGAGCGGCAAGAAACTGGGCGGCCCCGACAACGGAACCGCCCAGCAAAAGAATCGCAGCTCGGATTGGCGCTAAAGAGCCCGTCGAGCGCCTCCCCCGTCCGCGACCGCACACTTGAGACCAAAAATGCCAGCGGCGGGGCGATCGGCTACCCCTCGAGGTAGCGGGCAAGGAACTCGCGAGTACGCGGGTGCTCGGGCGCCGTGAAGAGCTTCTCGGGTGCGCCCTTCTCGGCGATGACGCCCTTGTCCATGAAGACGACCTCGTCGGAGACGTTCTTGGCAAAGGCCATCTCGTGCGTGACCACGACCATCGTCATGCCCTCGGCAGCAAGCCGGCGCATGACCTCGAGGACCTCGCCCACGATCTCGGGGTCGAGCGCCGAGGTGGGCTCGTCGAAGAGCATGAGGTCAGGCTGCATGCAGAGGGCGCGCGCGATGGCGACGCGCTGCTTCTGGCCGCCCGAGAGGTTGTTCACGTCCGCTCGTGCGAAGTCTGCCAGGCCCACCGACTCGAGGTGACGCATCGCCACCTCCTGCGCCTCGGCCTTAGCGCACTTCTTGAGGGTCACGGGCGCAAGCGTGCAGTTGTCGAGTACGTTCATGTTATTGAACAGGTTGAAGCCCTGGAAGACCATGCCGATCTTCTCGCGCAGGCGGTTCACGTCCACATGCTCGGCGGCGAGGTCGGCGCCGTGGAACCACACGTGGCCGGCGTCGGGCGTCTCGAGCAGATTGATGCAGCGCAGCAGGGTGGACTTTCCCGAACCAGAGGCGCCGATGATGGTGACCACCTGGCCGGGCATGACGTCGAGGTTGATGTCGCGCAGAACCTCGAGGTCACCGAAGCTCTTGCGCAGGCCCTCGATGCGAACCATGGGCTCGACGGCAGCGGCGGCGGAGGCCGCGACGTTCAGGTTCTTCTCGCTCATGGCTTACTCCTCCACCTTCACGGGCTGGTCGGACGTGCTGCCCATGGTCTCGGCCTTCACGTTGAAGCGCTTGGCAAACTTGCCGAGCAGCCACGACGCGACCGCCGTCATGATGAGGTAGAACACGGCGGCCACGAGGTAGGCGTTGAGCTGCTTCCAGTAGATGCCCGCCACCGTGGACGCGGCGAAGGCCAGGTCGAACACGCCGATGACGGAGAGGACCGACGAGTCCTTGATGTTGATGACGAGCTCGTTGGAGAGGCCGGGGATGGCGAACTTGATGCCCTGCGGGAAGACGACCCGCACCATGGCCTGCCACTGCGAGAGGCCCAGCGACCGCGCCGCCTCCATCTGCCCCTTGTCCACCGACTCAATGCCGCCGCGCAGCACCTCCATCATATAGGCGGTGGAGTTGAGCGACACCACCACGAGGCCGGCCACAAAGCGCGACCAGATGGCGTTGGTGTCGGTGACGCTGAGGCCAAAGCTGCTCACGAAGGCAAAGCCCGCATAGTAGATGATGACGCCCTGGACGAGCATCGGCGTGCCGCGCACCACGGTGCTGTAGACCTTGGCAAACCACACGCCGACCTTCTTGAAGAAGCGCACGCAGTCGTTGTCGGAGCGGTCGACCTGCATGATGCGCGCAAAGACCAGCAGCAGCGCCAGGAAAAACGCTATCAGGGTGCCAAAGACGGCCAGCTCGATGGTCGTGATGATGCCGGTGATGTAGGTGTCGCGGCCCTGTTGGAACATGTAGAGCACCTGGGCGAGCATGTCCTCGGGCATCTTCTCCGCGGCGGCGGCCACCTGCCAGGCGCTCGCCAGGCCCATGACCCAGCGGTCGACGAGAAGGACGGCGGTTATCGCCCAGATCACGTAGGAGCCCACGCGCAGCGCACGGGCCACGGCCGGCTTGGTGAACGGCGCCGTCTCCGCGTAGTTGTGCCAGTGGGTCAGCTTGAAGAGCAGCGCCACAGCGGAGAGCACGAGCCACGCCACCAGGACGTAGTACATCACGAGCTCGACGGTGAAGGCGTGCGCCAGGAAGGAGAGCTCCGGGCGCGGCGAGCTCGAGAGCAGCATGCCGAGAAACGCCACGACGCTCGTGCCCAGCAGCACGTAGCGGTGGTCGCGCGTCACGAAGTCACGCAGTTTAGACATTCAGGGCTCCTTGCGGTTCTTGTCGTTCTATCGCCGTGAACGGGACGAGGGCCAAGGCCCCCGCCCCGCTCGGGTCGAAAATGATTCAAAAGGGGACTGTCCCCTTTTGAATTACGCAGGCTGACGGTCCATGCAATCCTGCCACATCTCGAGGCGCTCCTCCTCGGTGATGCCGGCGATGATCTCGTTGAGGCGGTCGAGCATCTCGTCCTGGCCCTTGGCGATGGCCGCGTTGTCCGGGTTGCTCGGGTCGGAGAAGCCCTCGCCCTCCTCGAGCTCGACCTTCATGAGGTCGGGGTAGTTCTCGAGCAGGTTGGGCAGCGACATCGAGGAGAACGTGATGGCGTCGCAGGTGCCGTTCTCGATGGCGTCGACGACGAGCGGCACCGTGGCGACGGGCGTCATGTGGTTGACGTCGGGGATCTCCTCGATGAGGTCGTCGTAGAAGGTGTCCTTCTGGCCGAGGACGGAGGCGCCGGAGAAGTCGGAGAGCTTGGTGGCGTCGGCGTAGTCGCTGTCCTTCTTGACGACGATGATGACCTCGTCGTCGATGTAGGAGTCGGTGAAGTCCGCAGACTCGGCGCGCTCCGGGGTGACGGACATGCCGGCGCAGATGATGTCGATGGTTCCGTTGTTGAGGGAGTCAACGAGCGCGCCAAAGTCCATCTTCACCGCGACGGGCTCCATGCCCAGCTCCTCGGCGATGCGCTTGGCGATCTGCACGTCGTAGCCGTCGGCGAAGGCGCCCTCGACGTTCTCGATGGGGATGGTGGTGTCGGACTCCTCGGTCGCCTGCCAGTTGTAGGGGGCGTAGGCGGCCTCCATGCCCACGCGCAGCGTCACGCCGTCACCGAGGGTCGCGGCGCCGTCGGCGTCTGCGGCGGGCTCGTCGGTCGCGTCGGTGTCGTCGGCGGTGGGCTCCTGCGCGGCGGGGCCGCAGCCGGAAAGGACCATCACGCCTCCCATGCCCGCCACGAGGCTCGAGAGCTTGAGGAAGTCGCGGCGAGAGACTCTGTCAGATACGTACACGTGCGGGGTGGCCTTCATGGTGGTTCCTTTCCCTTTTTGAGTAATCCCCTTCCGCGCGACGCAACCGGAGGGGACCCATTCCCCTCCCCCTTGCAACTTAATGCGAGAAAGTTACGCGCACGTCGGCAGGATACCGCGGGACGAGAAGAACCTCGAGCTGATACCATCGTGGGAAACATCGCCGTAACGGGTTGCCCAGGAGGCCTTCATGGACCAGGAAAGCTACGACGCCTACGTCGCCATCCTCGAGGAGGAGCTCGTCTGCGCGATGGGCTGCACCGAGCCCATCGCCGTGGCCTACTGCGCCGCGCTCGCCCGGCAGACGCTCGGGGAGCTTCCGGAGCGCGTGGACGTTGCGGCGAGCGCCAACATCATCAAGAACGTGAAGAGCGTCGTCGTGCCCAACACGGGCGGGGCGCGCGGCATCGAGGCCGCCGCGGCGGTGGGCGTGGTCGCAGGGGACGCCGAGGCCAAGCTCGAGGTCCTTGCCGGCATCACCGGAGGCGAGATCGAGGAGATGCGCGCCTACCTCGCCGAGCACGAGGTGAGCGTCACGCCCTCCGAGCGCCCGTGGATCTTCGACATCCAGGTGCGCGTCTCAAGCGGCTGCCACACGGCCTTCTGCGAGATCGCCGGCGCGCACACCAACGTCATTCGCGTGGAACGCGACGGCGAGGTCCTTCTCAGCGAGCCCTTCGAGGAGGGCGCGGGCGAGAAGGACGCGGGGACGGACCGCGACTGCCTCTCCATCGAGAAGATCGTCCAGTTTGCGGACGAGGTGAACCTCGACGACGTGAAGCAGGTGCTCGGACGACAGATCGCGTGCAACACCGCCATCGCACAGGAGGGTCTCCGCGGCAGCTGGGGCGCGGGCATCGGCAAGGTGCTTCTCGAGGCGTACGGCGATGGCGTGGCCAACCGCGCCAAGGCCTGGGCGGCCGCCGGCTCCGACGCGCGCATGGGTGGCTGCGAGCTTCCCGTAGTCATCAACTCCGGCAGCGGCAACCAGGGCCTCACGGCAAGCGTCCCCGTGATCGTCTACGCCCAGGAGCTGGACGTCTCCCACGAGGAGCTACTCCGGGCGCTCGTGGTGTCCAATCTGGTGACCATCCACCTCAAGACGGGCATCGGCCGCCTCTCCGCCTACTGCGGCGCAACGAGCGCGGGCGCGGGCGCGGCGGCCGGCATCACCTACCTCTACGGCGGGCGCGCCGACGAGATCGCGCATACGGTGGTGAACGCCATCGCCATCGACTCCGGCATGGTCTGCGACGGCGCCAAGGCGAGCTGCGCGGCTAAGATCGCGAGCGCGGTGGAGGCGGGCCTTCTGGGCATGCAGATGCAGCGGCAGGGCAAGCAGTTCTTTGGCGGCGACGGCATCGTGGTCAAGGGCGTGGAGAACACGATACGCAACGTGGGCGTTTTGGCCGCTCAGGGCATGCGCGAGACCGACCGCACGATCATCGAGCTCATGTGCGGGAGCGGCGCGTGCTGACGTCTCCTTCGGCGCGGGCGCGGATTGCGGACGGTTTCTCGTCCCAAAACGTCCGGAAGCCGCACGTCAACGGGCAGGGGCGGTGCTCTCCAGCTCAAGCTCCAGCAGCGCACACTTGCGGTCGAGGTCGCCGGCGTAGCCGGTGAGGGAGCCGTCCGCGCCCACCACGCGGTGGCACGGGATGATCACGCTGACGGGGTTCTTGCCCACGGCGGAGCCGACGGCGCGCGGCGAGCTACCCAACGCCGCCGCAAGTTCGCCATACGTGCGCGTTTCCCCATACGGGATGGCGAGAAGCGCGTCCCATACGCGGCGCTGGAACGCGGTGCCGCGCGGCGCCAACGGAACGTCCGCCGCAGACGGACGTTCCTCTGCGAAGTACGCATCCAGCCAGCGGCGCGCAGCAGCCAGCGCGGGCGCCTCAAGCTCCACGTTCTTCTCGTCATCCTCCAGTCCGCGAGCAAAGTAGCGCTGACCGTAGAACCACGCGCCCGCCAGACCGTCACCGTCTGCCGCAAGCAGCATCCTCCCAAGAGGGGACTCGTAGTCGCAGGCGTACATATCGGCCACCAATCCTCCAAGCTGCACTATAAGAGTGCGATTTCCTGAGAAAAACGCGCCGTCCGAGCACATCCCGATGAAAAGGGACTGTCCCTTTTCATTACTCCCAGGTAGGCGGGACGGGGGCGTTGGGCGTGGCCCAGGTGCCCAGGGCCGCATTGGGGTCGGCGTCCAGGGTGAGCGGCGAGAAGGACCCGGCGTTGTAGCTCCTCAGGGCCGCGATCCCGATCATCGCCGCGTTGTCGCCGCAGGCGCGCATGGGCGGCACGGTCACGCGCACGCCGCGCTTCTCGAGCGCCTTCTTGTACGCTGCGCGCAGACCCGGGTTGGCCGCCACGCCGCCGCCGACGCAGAAGTCGGCAACACCGGTCTCCTCCACGGCGGTCACGGCCTTGGCCACCTGAACGTCGATGACGGCCGCCTCGAAGCTCGCCGCAAGGTCGGGCAGGTTGATGGGACGACCGGCGCGGTTCTCGCCCTCGATGTAGGTGATGACGGCGGTCTTGAGGCCGGAGAGGCTGAAGCTGTAGTCGCCGCTGTGCATCATTGCGCGCGGGAAGTGAATGGCCTTGGGATTGCCCTGCGCGGAGAGCTTGGAGATCACAGGGCCGCCGGGGTATCCCAGGCCGAGCGCCTTGGCCACCTTGTCGAAGGCCTCGCCCACCGCGTCGTCGATCGTGGCGCCCAGAAGCACATAGTCGCCCCAGGCGCGCACATGCACGAGCATGGTGTTGCCGCCGGAGACGATGCTCGCCACGAAGGGGGGCTCGAGGTCCGGCGTCTCGAAGAGGTTGGCCATGAGGTGGCCCTCGAGGTGGTGCACGGCAATGAGCGGCAGGTCGGCGGCCGCGCAGAGGCCCTTGGCAAAGGCGACGCCCACCACGAGCGCGCCCACGAGGCCCGGCCCCGCCGTGACGCCCACGGCCGCGAGGTCGGAGGGCGCCAGCGTGTCCACGCCAAAGTGCTCGCCGGCTCGGGCGAGGGTCTCCTCGAAGACGCCCACGATGGCCTCGGCGTGCTTGCGGGAGGCGATCTCGGGCACCACGCCGCCAAAGCGCGCGTGGAAGTCGATCTGCGTGGCGACGACGCTCGCGCACACGACGCCGTGGGAGTCGGTCACGGCCATGGCGGTCTCGTCGCAGGAGGACTCGATCGTGAGGATGAGCGGGCTGGCGGCCGCCAGCGCGGCGCGCGCCTCGGGCGAGCGCTCGCCGGGCACGATCGGCCACGGGCGAATCGAGGGCGCCGGCTCCGGACGGCCGGTCTGGATCACGGCGTCCGCCGCGAGCGGCAGCGGCGCGCGCAGGATGAGGGCGTCGTGCGCGGGCTCGCCGGCGGCCGCCGGATAGTAGCCCGGGCGACGGCCCTCCTCCGCGAGACCGAGCACGCCGTAGAGCGCGCGGGCAGGCTCGTTCTTCTCGTCAACCTCGAGCGAGATCGTCTGCGCCCCGAGCATCTGCGCGTCGTAGGCCACGCGGGCCACGAGGCGGCAGGCGATGCCCTCGCGTCGGCGCGCCGCGTCCACGACGACCTCCTCGACCTCGAAGTCAGCCCCCGCGAGCACGCCGCCCGCGAAGCCGATGACGGTCCCCTGGTCGTGCGCGACCCACCAGCTGCGGCCGGGCTGGGAGAGCTCCTCGTAGAACATCCGCTCCGTCCACGGCGTGTGCGCGGAGCCCTCGTAGGCGCTGGCCTCGAGGGCGGCCACGGCGGCGGTGTCGTTCACCGTCATCGGACGCAACTGCAGATGAATGCCCGCAAGCGCGTCATCCACGCCGGTAAGCTCAACAGTCGCCGGCTTCTTGAGGCCAAGGCGCGTTCGCTCGGCCTCCTCGGCGTCAGAGAGACGGGTGTAGATGGGAAGGACCAGCGCCGGGTCTCCGGGCTGGGCGGACGCGCCTTCAAACACCCCGGCCTCCACGGCAGCGCGCAGAAGCCCCTCTCCCGTGGGGTACCACGCCTCCTCGGGCGAGAAGGACGTGAGCCCCGCAGCCTCAAAGCGCCCGCGGTACTTGACCAGCCCGTTGCCCGTGAGCGTGAGGTCGGCGGCGTCGGCACGCCCGACCCAGGCCGTCACGCAGGCATCGGCCTTGAGCACGGTCTCGGCCGGGAAGGTGCGGTGTGCGCCAGCCTCGTCCAGCTCGTAGATGCCCGGGTAGACCTCGCCGCGCATGGCGTCGCCCGCCACCGCGAGCGTCCCTCGGGCGCCGGCGGCATGCGCCGACCACGCCATCGCGTCGAGCGCGGAGGTCCCATAAAGTGGCAGGCCTAAGCCGCACGCGAGTCCCTTGGCCGTGGCGATGCCGATCCGCACGCCCGTGAACGAGCCGGGGCCGCGCCCCACGAGTACCGCGTCGAGCTCGCCCATCGAAAGGCCGGCGTCGGCGAGCGCCTCCCGCGCCGTGGTCACGAGCTCCACGTTTGCCTGACGGCGGCAGAGGTGGTCGCGGGCAGCGAGCACCTCCACGACACCGTCCGCGCCCACGCGCCCGACGGCGCACGCCAGCATGTCCGTGGACGTGTCCAGCGCCAGGACGGTCTTCTCGGCAGGTTTGACGTTCTTCTCGCTCATGCGCAGCTCTTCTCGCTCAGGGTTTCAACCTGCTAAGTGTAGCGCGGAGCGATGCTCGCAGGGAATGTTTCAAAACGATGAACCCCACACGTGGTCGCTCTTCACAAAAGCTTTCCTGCGAAAACGCCCGCCGATTAAACTAAAACAGAGACCACGTGTGGGGTTAGTCCGAGTCTGCCCGGGCGGAAGTGGCCGCATGCTCGCCAGCCACCGCCTCGATCAAACGCACGAGCGGCCAGGCGCGGTTGACCTTGTTGAGCAGCGCCTTGGGCCCCACCACGCACCCCGCCTCGCGCGAGCGGGCGAGAAAAACGTTGACCTGTGCGTCCGTAAGTCCGCAGAGCAGGACAAACTCATCGCACTCCGGCGTCGGCCCCTCATAGGGCATCGGCGTCTGCCGAAACCCCGGAAGCCGCGCGAACGCGCCCGCCGGATCGCCCAGCCGCTCGGGCAGCGCCGTGCGCGCCACCACGCCCATCTCGCGCAGCACCCCGCGGACCGCCGCGCCCTTCTCGGAAGAGGGGTCAAGCCCCCAGAGCACCGCGCACGGCGCGGGCCCCGAGGGCTTGACCTTCTTGCGGGCAGCCTTTTTCTGAGGCTTGCCGGCCATTAGCCGAAGTAGCGCTCGAGCAGGCCCTTGAGAGCCTTGCCGTGGCGGGCCTCGTCACGAGCCATCTCGTGGACGGTGTCGTGGATGGCGTCGAGGTTGTTCTTCTTGGCGCAGGTGGCGAGCTCCGTCTTGCCCTGCGTGGCGCCGAACTCGCAGTCGACGCGCCAGGCGAGGTTGGCCTTGGTGGAGGCCTTCATGTTGGGCTCGAGCTCCTCGCCGAGCAGCTCGGCGAACTTGGAGGCGTGCTCGGCCTCCTCGTAGGCGGCCTTCTCCCAGTACAGGCCGATCTCGGGATAGCCCTCGCGGTGGGCGATGCGGGCCATGCAGAGATACATGCCGACCTCGGAGCACTCGCCGTTGAAGTTGGCCTTGAGCTGCTCGAGGATGTAGGCCTTGTCCTCGTCGGAGATGTCGGGGTTGTCCTTGACGGTCTTGCCGTAGATGCCGTACTCGTGCTCGGCGGCGAGCTTGAGCTCACCCTCGACCTTCTCGAACATGCTGGCCGGAGCCTTGCAGACCGGGCACTCCGCCGGCGGCTCGGCGCCCTCGTAGATGTAACCGCAGACCTTGCAGACCCACTTGTCCATGGTGACCTCCTCGTTGTTGACGTGCGGCGAGGCGTGGCGCCCCACCGCCCTCTCCTATGCTCTCGGCCCTAGGCCGTAGAAGCCAAACCCTGCTGGCACGCGGGGCAGACGCCGTCGAACTGCAGCGCATGGCCGGTGATCTGATACCCCGTCACCCGCGCGGCAGCCTCGTCGACCTCCCCCAGCACCGGAATCATCACGTCGTCGACGCGCCCGCAGCAGGTGCAGCGCACGTGGTAGTGCGCAAACGCCTGATGGTCAAAGTGGTCGGCGCCGTTGTTGATCTTCACGCGGCCGATCAGGCCCTCGTCCGAAAGCCTGCCCAGTGTACGATAGACCGTGGCGCGGCCGATGCTGGGATGCGAGGCGTGGACGGCCTCATACACCTCGTCAGCGGTGGGATGGTTGGCCAGACGGCGCAGCTCGTCCTCGATGATCGTGCGCTGAACGGTGTTTCTGCCAGACATGCCTCGCCTCCTCTCGTGCTGAGAAGACTATAGCATATTGATACTTGTTCTCAATTGAGATTTTTTCTCAATTTTGGACGAGAAGGACATCCTCCAGCAACCGAGCGCTACAGCGCGGCAAGCAGCTCCTCGCCCCGGGCGTCATGCGCGACGAGGCGGACCTCGCGCGGGGGCTCCTCCCCCGGCGCGGCCTCGTCATCGAGGCGCGTCACGAAGACGTCCATGCGCGCGTCACCGATCTCCTCGGAGAACTGCTCGCCCCACTCGATCGAGCAGACGCCGTCGGCGCCCAGCACGTCGAAGATGCCCGTGTCCTCGAGCTGGTCGGGGTCGTCCAGGCGATAGAGGTCAAAGTGGTAGAGCGGCATCTCGGCGCCCTCGTAGACCATCTCGATGGTGAAGGTGGGGCTCGTGACGTCGCCCTCCACGCCCATGCCCGCGGCGACACCCTTGGTGAGCTGGGTCTTGCCCGCCCCGAGGTCCCCCGTCAGCACCAGCACGTCACCGGGGACGAGCAGGCGCCCCAGGCGCTCCCCCAGCGCGATGGTCTCGTCACGCGAGCACGTCTTGATGATCTTCTCGCTCACCGTACCCCTCCCTCGGGCTCGACGGGATGCTCGGCCAGCCACGCGCCGACCATCCGCAGGTCCGCCTCGAGCAGCGGCTGCCAGTCGGAGTGGTAGATGCAGGCGGCCGGGTGGAAGGTCGGGCAGACCACGAAGTGGCCCGTCTGATAGAGCTGGCCGCGCAGCGACGTCACGCCCTTGTTGGTGCGCAGGACAAACTGCGAGGCGAAGTTGCCCAGGCACACGATGACGTCGGGCCAGATGGAGCGAATCTGCTCGCGCAGGAACGGCGAGCAGGCCTCGATCTCCTCGGGCTTGGGGTTGCGGTTTCCGGGCGGCCGGCACTTGACCACGTTGGCGATGTAGATCTCGTCGCGCGTGAGCCCCGCGCAGCCGAGAAGGGCATCGAGCTTGTGGCCGGCGGCGCCCACGAAGGGCTCTCCCTGCAGGTCCTCGTTGCGGCCGGGGCCCTCGCCGACGAACATCACGCGGGCGCGCGGGTTCCCGACGCCAAAGACGAGGTTGGTGCGCGTTGCGCCCAGCGGGCAGAGCTGGCAGTCGCCCATGAGGTCGCGAATCTCCTGGAGCGAGACCTCGCGCGGCCGCTGGTGCTCGTGACCGGGGATGTGCATGACGGACATGAGGTCGAGCCCCCTTCTCTCCGCGGCCGTGCGACGACCGCCGGACCCGCTAGGTGTAGATCTTCTCAAGGCGCATCCCAAAGTCGCAGACAACCTCATAGTTGATCGTGTTGCGCAGCTGGGCCATCTCGTCCGCGTCGATGGACTCGTTGCCGTCCGTGCCGATGAGGGTGACCACGTCGCCATATTCCACCGGGCGCGACGGGCGGTAGGCGCGGGCGCTGTTGACGTCCACCGCAAACATGAACTGATCCATGCAGATGTTGCCCACCTGCCGGCAGCGCACGCCGCCCACGAGCACGTCCATGTTGTTGGAGAGCTCGCGCGCAAGGCCGTCGGCGTAGCCGATGGGCACCGTGGCGATCTGGATGTTTTGCTTGGGCACGCGATAGGTGAGGCCGTAGCCCACGCCGTCGCCGACGTTGGGGTAGAGCACGCGCACCACGCGGCCTCGAACGCTCATGACCGGCTCGAGCTCGATCCGGGGACGCGTCACGTCGGCGGGGTGCAGGCCGTAGAGGCCGATGCCCACGCGGCACATGTCGAAGTGGCACTCGGGGTGCAGCACGGTGCCGGGCGTGTTGTCGCAGTGGACGAGGCCCGTGTCGAGCCCCGCCCCGCGCAGCGCCTCAACCGTCTCGCGAAAGCGGTTGAGCTGCAGGGCGAAGTCCCAGTCGTCCAGGACGTCGGCCGTGGCGAAGTGCGTGAAGGTGCCCGCGCACTCGAGGCCGCGGTGGAAGTCGATGGTGCGCCGAAGCTCCACGGCATCCTGACGGCGGACGCCGATGCGCGTCATGCCGGTGTCGACCGCCAGGTGATAGCGGGCCACGCGACCTCGCGAGGCAGCGGCCTCGCCCAGCGCAAGGGCGAAGTCGGCCGTGTAGACCGCCGGCATGAGGTCATAGTCGACGAGCGTTCCCACGCAGTCGACGGGGGGCTCGGAGAGGATGAGGACGGGCCACTCGATGCCGCCCTCGCGCAGGGAGATGCCCTCACGCACCGTGGCGACGGCGAACTGGTCTGCCCCGGCGGCGTGCATGGTCTTGGCGCACGGGACGGCACCGTGCCCGTAGGCGTCGGCCTTGACGACGCACATCATCTGCGTGCCGCGCCCGATCTGGCGCCTGAAGGAGGCGGTGTTCCTCCTCAGGGCAGCGAGGTTCACCTCGACCCAGGACCAGCGGGTTTCCGGACTCGCGTGATTGTCCATGTCCTCCTCCTCGCCGCTAGGCCAGCTCGTCCGCTTCCGGATACATGACGTGCTCGTCAACCGCGTCTTGGGCAAGGCCGATCACGTCGATGACGTCGGTTGCCATGACGGCGCGCGTACCCCTCCGCTCGGCGGCCAGCGAACCCGCGTAGCCGTGGACCTCGCAGACATAGGCGGCGAGAAGGGCGAGATCGACGCCGCCGCCGTGCTGGGCGAGGGCCGAGACCATCATGCCCGCCAGCACGTCCCCGGAGCCGGCGGTGGCGAGCGCGGCCGGGCCCGGCTTGGGCATGACCGCGCGCTCCACGCTCACGCAGCCGGTCGCCGTGCCCTTGGTGACGACGACGAGCTCGGAGCCCCCGTCCGACCAGACGATCTTGCGCGCCGCCTCGAGCTGGTCGACGAGCGAGTCGGGCGGGTTGGACGGAAGCCCGACGAGCCGTCCGAGCTCGTGGCGGTGCGGCGTGAGGATGAGGGGCGCGCCGCGGCGCGTGACCTCGGGAAACTCGGGCAGGGCACCGTCGGTGAGACGGGAGAGGCAGTTGAGGCCGTCGGCGTCGACGACGAGGGGCGCGCTGGTCTCGAGCAGCTTCGAAACGATCGCTGAGGTTCCGCTCGTCGTGCGCATTCCCGGACCAACGAGCACGGCCGAGGCCCGCTCGGCGAGCTTGGCCACGACGTCGCGCGCATCGGCCGAGATGGTCCCGTCGGACTCCTCGGGAAGGGGGACCACGGGGATCTCGAGCAGATGGGACTGTGCCACGTAGGCCACCGAGGCCGGGACGGCCAGCGTCACGTAGCCGGCGCCCATGCGCGCGGCGGAGCGGGCGGCCATGATCGCGGCCCCCGGGAAGCGCCTCGACCCGCCAACGACGAGCACCGAGCCACGCGTGAACTTGTCGACCGCCATCGAGGGGGTCGGGAGCACGTCGAGGTAGTCGATGAGGTCGGTCCTCCAGGCAACGGGATCGGCGTCGATGACGAGGCGCTCGGTCTGCTCCGCGAGCGGCGCCACCACGATCGCGCCGCACACGTCACGGCCGTCGTCGGCGAGCAGGCCGGGCTTGAGGGCGAGCATCGTGACGGTCATGTCGGCGACGACGCAGCTCTTCGAGGCGTGCCCGGTCTGGGCCGAGAGGCCGCTCGGGACGTCGACGGAGACCACGCGCGCCGAGCACGCGTTCACGCAGTCGATCCAGATGTCGAAGGGGGCGCGGACGTCCCCGTGAAAGCCCGTGCCCAGCATGCAGTCGAGGACGGCGTCCGCAGTCTCCAGCAGGCTCTCGAGCTCGTCGCGCGAGGGGCCGACCATGGGTTGGATTCCCGCGCGCACGGCGCTCTGGGCGACCTGCCGGGCAAGGTCGCCGGCGAGCTCGTCCGGGTCGACCGGCGTCACGACGGTGACGTTGGCGCCGTGGGCGTGCATCGCTTCGGCGGCGACCCAGCCGTCGCCGCCGTTGTTTCCAAGGCCGGCGAGCACCACGACGTTCTCGACGCCGCCGAGCTCCATGACCTCCTGCGCCGCGGCGCAACCGGCGCGGTGCATGAGCTCGGAGACGCTCACCCCCTCGCGCGTGAGGGCGACCTCGACGCACTTGACGTCCTCGATGTTGAGTACCGGCTGCATGTCATCTACTCCTTCGTAGCGTTCTTCTCGTCACGGCGCTCGTCGATGCCGCTCAGCGCCTCCTCCTGCACGCGCTCGAGCTCGTCGAGCACCGAGCGCGCCTCCTTGAACGAGGTTGCGAGCGCGCGGGCCGCCTCGTCACGGGCCGGCGGCACGGGGCGCACGTCATCGGTCACCGCGATGGCGTTGGCCACGGCAACGTCGTGGGTGTGCGAGATGGAGAGCGCGATCTCACGCACCCCGCGCTCGCGGGCGATCTCGGCGGCACGCCCCGCGAGCACCGCGCGCGGCCGGCCCGACTCGTCGCGCGAGACGGAGACGTCACGCAGGCCAACGCCGTCCGAAAAGCCCGTGCCCAGCGCCTTGAGCACGGCCTCCCGCGCGGCGAACCGTGCGGCATAGTGCTCTGCGGGACGCGCGCTCTTCTCGCAATATGCGCGCTCCTCCTCCGTGAACACGCGCCTCACGAAGTTGGGCCGTCGCGCGATGACGCGCTCCATGCGCTCGATCTCGAGCATGTCCACGCCGATGCCTGCCGTTGCCATAGCTACTCCACCGTAACCGATTTCGCAAGATTGCGGGGCTTGTCAACGTCACACCCGCGGAGAAGGGCAACGTGGCGCGCGAGCATCTGCAGGTGGACCACGGCGACGATGGGAACGAGCAGCTCGTCCGGCACATGGGGAATCCACAGGACATGCTCCACGAGAGAGGCGACGGCCTCGTCGCCGTCCGTGGCAACCGCCACGCACACGGCGCCGCGCGCGATGACCTCCTGGATGTTGGAGACCGTCTTATCGTGGACGCGGTCCTCGGGGACGATGGCGACCACGGGGAAGCCGGGCTCGAGCAGGGCTATGGGCCCGTGCTTCATCTCGCCGGCGGGATAGGCCTCGGCGTGGAGGTAGCTGATCTCCTTGAGCTTGAGCGCGCCCTCGAGGGCCGTCGTCGCGTTGACGCCACGACCGAGGAAGAGGGCGGAGTGCGCACGGCGGAAGAGCTGCGCGGCGCGCTTGTCCTGCCAGGAGCGCGAGATGACTTCGCGAATGAGGTCGGGAATGCGACAGAGGTCCCCGTAGCGACGCTCCACCTCCGCGCGCTCCATCTGACCCTGAGCCTCGGCCAGGCGCAGGGCGAGAAGCGCGCTCGCCACCATCTGGGCCGTGTAGGCCTTCGTAGACGCCACGCACACCTCGGGGCCCGCCTGGACGTAGAGCACGCCGTCGGACTCGCGCGCCGCCGTCGAGCCGAGCACGTTGGTGATCGCAAACACCTTGCACCCCATCCCCTTGAGGCGCCGCGCCGCGGTGAGCGTGTCGGCGGTCTCGCCGGACTGGGTGATGACGACCCCGAGCGTGTGGGGAGTGACCAAGACGTCGTTCTCGTAGTTGAACTCGGAGGCGTAGTCGCAGATGACGGGCACCTTCGCCCACGTCTGGATGAGGGTCCGGGCGATGAGGCTCACGTGATACGAAGTTCCGCAGGCAATGAGGTAGACCCGGTCGACCGAGGCAAGCTCGTCGCCTGTCATGGAGAGCTCATCGAGGGTGACGCCGTGAGCCCCCATGCGGCCGGAGAGCAGGCGCTCGATCGCCTCCGGCTGCTCGGCGATTTCCTTGGCCATGAAGTCGGCGTAGCCGCCGAGCGTGGCCGCAGAGGCGTCCCAGTCGATGTCTATGGTCGAGGGAACGTCGACCTCGGCGCCCTCGGCGTCGAAGACCGTGACCCGCCCCCCCTGCTCCAGCCGAGCGAGCTGGCCGTTCTCAAGCTGGATGACATGAGAGGTGACGCTTGCGAGAGGCGTGACGTCCGAGGCGGCATACGCCCCCTCCGAGGTCGAGGCGACCACGAGCGGGGACCCGTTCCGCGCGCACACAATCTCGCCCGGCGCGTCGGCGCACACCACGGCAAGCGCCCAAGAGCCCTCGAGGCGGCGCACCGCGTTGCGGACGGCTCCCACGAGGTTGCCGGCGGAGGGACCCGCCCAAGCGTCCTCGATGAGGTGGGCGATCACCTCGGAGTCGGTCTCGGAGACGAGCGTGTGACCACCTCTCTGCAGATACGCCCTCAGCTCGCGGTAGTTCTCGATGATGCCGTTGTGAACGACGGCGATGCGCCCGCTGCAGTCCCGGTGAGGATGGGAGTTGCGGTCGGTCGGCGCCCCGTGCGTCGCCCAGCGCGTATGCGCGATGCCCGTCGTCCCGACGAGGTTGGCCGTCTCGCAGCGCTCGACGAGCGTGGCGACACGGCCCGCGCACTTGACGCCGTGCAGGGCGCCGTCGGTCCCCAGCACCGCGACGCCCGCGGAGTCATATCCCCGATACTCGAGCGTCTTGAGACCCTCGAGCAGGTAGCCAATTGCCTGGCTACTGCCGGTATAGCCAACGATTCCGCACATGCGGAGCCTCCTCGTGTCTGCGTCTGGGGCACGTCACGATTCTAGCAGCCCGAGGGGCGACGTGGCGTTTTCTCACCTAGGCTTGAAACGGCTTGAGCGCCTCGAGCACGATGGCGTTGGCCTTGCGGCAGAGCTCGTCGGTCGGCGCCTCGGCGAGGGTGCGCACGAGCGGCTCGGTGCCGGACGCGCGCACGAGCACGCGGCCCTGACCGGCAAGGAACTCCTCGGCCTGCTTGACGGCGGCAAGGACGCCCTCGTCGCTCATGGCGGCGTCCTTGTCGCTCACGCGCACGTTGACGAGCTCCTGGGGGTAGAGCTTCACCGGGGCGCACAGCTGCGAGAGCGTCTCGCGCTCGGCCCGCAGGACCTCCATGATGCGCAGAGAGGTCATGATGCCGTCGCCGGTGCACTCGATGTCGCCAAAGATGATGTGGCCGGACTGCTCGCCGCCCAGGCTGTAGCCGTTCGCGCGCATGCAAGCATAGACGTTCTTGTCGCCCACCGCGGTCGTCTCGTAGGAGAGGTGCGCCTCGTCGAAGGCCTTGAACAGGCCGTAGTTGCTCATGACCGTGGGAACCACGGTGCCGGCGGTGAGCCGACCGTGCTTGTTGAGGTAGACGCCACAGATGTAGAGGATCAGGTCGCCGTCGACGACGTTGCCGCGCTCGTCCACGGCAAGGCAGCGGTCCGCGTCTCCATCGTAGGCAAAGCCCACGTCGAGGCCCTGCTCGACCACGTGTCGGCGCAGGCGGTCGATGTGGGTGGAGCCGCAGTCCACGTTGATGTTGAAGCCGTCGGGGCTGTTGTTGATCACACGGACGTCGGCGCCAAGGGCGTCGAAGACGGGCTTGGCCACGGAGGAGGCCGCACCGTTGGCGCAGTCGAGGCCGACCTTGACGCCCTGAAGCGAGAAGTTCGCGCTCGCGATGAGGTGCGCGATGTAGCGGTTGCGACCCTGCATGTAGTCGACCGTGCAGCCGATGGCGTCGCCGGTTGCCAGCGGCACCTCGCTCTTGCCGTCGATGTAGTCCTCGATGAGCTCGAGGACGTCCTCGTCCATCTTGTAACCCTCGTCGTTGACGAGCTTGATGCCGTTGTCGGTGTAGGGATTGTGGGACGCGGTGATCATGACGCCGCAGTCAAACGCGCCGTCGACGACCTCGTAGGAGACGCCGGGCGTGGGAATGACGTGAAGCATGTAGGCGTCCGCGCCAGAGGCCACCAGGCCCGAGACCAAGGCGGACTCGAACATGTAGCTCGAGCGGCGCGTGTCCTTGCCCAGCACGATGCGGGCCTTCCTGCCCTGGCGCGCCCCGTAGTACCAGCCCACGAAGCGACCGATCTTGTAGGCGTGCTCGACGTTGAGGCCCTCGTTGGCAACGCCACGGAAGCCGTCGGTGCCAAAGTACTTCATTGCCGTCCCCTTTCACGCGCGGAACGCCCGGCATCGCCGAGCGGCATAATCCTCGTCCTATCCTACTCTCGACGGGCAGCCGGGCCCCGCGCGTCGCACCGTTTTACAAAAAATGGACCCCCGGACGAAACCGAGGGTCCATGATGACGCAACAAACGTGCCGTTAGCGCTTGGAGAACTGCGGGCGCTTGCGGGCCTTCTTGAGGCCGTACTTCTTGCGCTCGACCGCGCGCGGGTCACGGGTGAGGAAGCCGGCCTTCTTGAGGTCCTCACGATACTCGCCGGCGTCGAGAAGGGCGCGGGCGATGCCGAGACGCAGCGCGCCGGCCTGGCCGGTGATGCCGCCGCCGTCGCAGTTGGCGAGGACGTCAAAGCGCTCGGCGGTCTCGGTCAGGCGCAGCGGGGCAACGGCGTTGTCCACGAGCTGCTGACGGCCAAAGTACTCGATGGCCTCGCGGCCGTTCACGACGACCTTGCCGGTGCCGGGGACGAGACGGACGCGGGCGACGGCCTCCTTGCGGCGACCGGTGCCGGTGTAAACAACGGTGTTCTCAGCCATCGGTTAGGCCCTCCAATCGATCTGGACGGGGTTCTGGGCCGTGTGCGGGTGCTCGGGGCCGGCGTAGACCTTGAGCTTGGTGCCCTGCTTGCGGCCGAGGGTGGTCTTGGGGAGCATGCCCTTGATGGCGTGCTCGACGACGCGCTCGGGGTGCTTCTCCATGGCCTCGCGGAAGCTCTCGAGCTTGAGGCCTCCGAGGTAGCCGGAGTAACGCCAGTACTGCTTGTGGTCAGCCTTGACGCCCGTGAGGACGACCTTGTCGGCGTTGATGACGACGACGAAGTCACCGGTGTCGGCGTTGGGGGTGTACTGGGGCTTGTTCTTGCCACGAAGGATCATGGCAGCCGTGGTGGCCAGACGGCCGAGCGTCGCGCCCTCAGCGTCGATGAGCACCCACTTGCGCTCGACTTCGCCGTTCTTGGCGAACTGAGTCGACTTCTTCACTTGACTCCTCCTACGTACCTACGTGATGGCGGCTTCTGGACAAACCGCCGTGCTTTCGTATCAGAGATTACGGGGCTCTGTGGAAAAGCTGTAAGAGTATAGCGCATTGCGCCGCCGCTGAGCTGGAAATTATCACGCACACAAGCCGCACAAACGCCTGGGCGCGCGAACCGCCCCCCTCAAGCGCTAACATGCACAGCTCCGGAAACGCCATTTTCCGACCTGCGGATATATGAAAGTTAACGGAACTGTGCATGTTATCCGCGCGAGATCGCACGCCCGTCAGCCGAGAAGCGCCACCCGCAGCGCGGCCTCGCGCACATCAACGCGCGCAAACCGCACGCTCACGCGCGGGGCGCCATGGGCCTCGGCCACCATCTCTGCCAGCAGGCGCTCGCCCGCGGGCGCCCAGGTCTCGACCGCGGGGGCCTCCTCGAAGAGCCACGCCGCCGTCCCCGGAGCGGGCTCGCCGTCCTCGAGCTCCTCGCGACTTGTCACCTCGACCAGCTCCAGGCCCTTCTCGCCCGCCCAGGCGCGCACGGCCTCGGGGCGACCCTCGACCGTCGCCCGCAGCGTCACGCAGCGATGCGGCTCAAAGCCCTCGTAGCTGCCGCGCGCCGGCTCGACGAGCAGCACCGTCTCCCCGTCACGGCACGCGCACGAGCACGCCGTCGAGACGTGGCCGCCCGCCGTGGCTCCGTCGTCCTCGAACTCCACGTAACGGCTCTCCCCCGCCACGGGCCAGAAGTCAACGACGCGCCGCGTGCGGTCGAGGCCGCGCGGGTTGAGCGGGCCCGCGGGGCGCGGGTTGTTGTGCGGCTCCCACCTCGGCACGATCGAGCCGCCGCGCACGAACAGCGGCAGCTTCCACAGCGGCGCGTCAAAGCCGTCGAGCACCTGCCCGCCGCGATGCCGCGCCCCGGAGAAGAAGTCGAACCACACGTCATCCGGTCCGCCGGGAAGGTAGATGCCGTCGCGGACGTCGTTTCCGACGGCGTCGGCGCGCGTGTCGCGATAGATGGGCGCCACGAGCAGGGCGTCCCCGAGGAGAAACTCGTACTTCTCGGCCATCTCGCCGCGCGCCCGCTCGTCTGCCAGCAGCACCGAGCGGACCATGGGCAGGCCGAGGTCGTCGTTGCCCTCCCAGCCCTCGACGCAGGAGGCCGATGCCGCGCAGGTGCGCAGATAGGACATCAGCGCGCTCTTGAGCTTGAGGTACATGCGGCAGATTCCCGTGTGGGGGTCGCCGCCCGCGTAGGGCAGCTTGGGAAGCGTCCCCCAGCCGTCCATGTCGAGCATGATGGGCGTGAGGGCCTTCCACTGGAAGTCGCGCGTCGCCACGAGGGCGTTGCCCCCGAAGATGCCGTCCAGGTCGGAGGCCACGTTGGGGTTGCCCGAGAGGCCCTGCCCGATGTAGGTGGGCACGTGCATGCGAACGTACTCCCACCCAGACCCGTCCTGGTCTCCGGACCACACCGCCGCGTAGCGCTGCGTGCCCGCCCAGCCGTCCAGCGTGAGGACGAAGGGAAGCTGGCCCGTGCGCTCGAAGAGCATCTCGTGGCCCTGACGGGTGGCGTTGAGGCCAAAGGAGTAGCCCTCCCCGACCCACTCCTCGTCGGTCTTGAGCGCGCGGACGCCCGCGCGGGACACCTCCGCCGCAAAGTCGCGCAGGTTCTGCCAGGTGACGTCCGGATCGGGCGAGGGCGTGATCTGCGACTGGGCCCACAGGCCCACCTCCACGCCGCGCTCGTTGGCATAGGCCGAGAAGGACGCGAGGTTCTCCACGTTGGCCGCGATGGCGGCCAGGCGCTCGGGCGAGCTCTCCCCGTCCGCGCCCACGCCGCCCGTCATCTCGTAGCCGTTGTGACCGTAGCCGGCCCCGTAGCCGTCGTTGGGCAAGATCCAGCCGAGGGGCATGTCGTGCGCGGCGTGCTCGTCGATGACGGCACGGGCGGAGAACTCGTGGGGCGTCTGCCCGCGGTACCTCTCGGCCGAGGCAACGAGCACCTCGTCGGGACCGTTGAGCGACTCGGCAAGGTGCCCCTCGGGAACCACGTAGCCGCGTCGGCGCCCGAGCTCGTAGCGCGTCTCGCCCGGCCCGTCCGCCGGCGCCGATCCGCGCACGACCCACTCCTGGGCGTCCTCCCGCGGCTCGCGCGACCATGCGTCGCGGTTGTATGCGTTGAGATGCCCCAGGTAGAAGGCAAAGTCGGGCAGCAGCGCGGGAGCGCCGGTCACCTTGAAGTAGGCGCGAAGGATCGACTGGGCGACCTTCCGCAGGCCCACGCCGGGGTCTTCGGCGACGAGCAGGTACGCGTCAAAGACGGAGTCCTCGTGGGAGCAGGCGAGCGCCCCGTCCGTGGCGCCAAGGTCGTAGACGCCCGGGGCAAACGTACTTCTCAGCACGCCATACCCGACGCTCGACCAGAAAAACGGGCTCGGGGAGGCCACGCCGCCATCGCCCCACTGGTTGCTGTTCATGGGCGTGGAGACGATGCGCACGACCCTGCCCGTCTGCTCGGCGTAGCCGTTTTGCGTGCCGCCGCCAAAGATGCGCTCGCCTGGGGCTCGCTCGAGCGTCTGCGTGGAGAGGCCCGTGCCGAGTTCCACCGGGGCCGCCTCGCGCATGACGGCGCGACCGCGACGGCGCAGCGTCATGCGGCCGTCCGCCTTGGCGAGAAGGGCCTCGGTCCCGCCGGCGGAAACCGCGAGCGCGTCGCCCTCGTCGCGCACGGCGGCGACGGGATGAGCGTAGACGTCGGACTCGTCGGGCTGGGCCTGGATGCGCGTGACATGCTCCGGCGAGAGAGGGCGTGCATACGGCGCGAACTCACCTGCCGGGTCGATGGTCACCCGAACGATGGTCTCGTCGAGAAAGGCGATGCGACAGGGCAGGCCCTTCTCGCCGAAACTCACACGAACGTCAGTCACGTACCGCTCCTCCATTGGTCGGGGACATTCTGCTAGTTGGGGACTGTCCCCAACTAGCAGGCGCAGAGAAAGGCGTCGATCTCGGCGAGACGGGCCTGCGCCTGGCGGCGCCCCGCAATGTAGAGCGTGAGCAGCGACTCGCCGTCACGCGTCGAGGACCCCACCGTCACCGGCTCCTCCGGAGCGATGACGAGACACCGTCCCTCGCGCTCGAGCTCCCAGAGGCGCTCGCGCTGGGCGTTGTAGCGCTCGCCCCGCGTGCGCAGCGCCTCGAGGTAGTAGGGATAGCGGTCGTAGCGATGAGACTTGAGCGCAAGGGCCTCCGAGCCGGCGCCGCGCTCGTAGGCGCGGTCGCGCGTGAGCACCACGAGGGCGCGCTCGGCAGGGACGTGCCCCTCGACCTCGCGCGCGCCGGGAAGGCCCATCGCGGTCTCGAAGGGGATGGAGTCCGTGGTGCCGCCGTCGAGGTAGCGATGCCCGTCAATCTCCACGATGCGCGAGACCGTGGGCAGGGAGGCCGAGGCGCGCACCTTCACGAGGTCCTCGGGGTAGCGTCGAACGGGCAGGTAGTCCGGGGCGCCGAAGGTGACGTCGGAGACGACGGCGTAGAAGGGCGTCTCGGACTCGTTGAACGTGTCGAGGTCGCAGGGGTCCAGGCGGTCCTGCACCTCGCCGTACATGAAGTCGACGCCCGCGACGTTGCCGGTCGTCGCGAACGACCAGAGCGACATGAAGCGCTTGTCGTCGCGAAAGGCCAGGATGTCACGCATGGTGCGGCCGATCTGGCGCGAGCGAAAGTTGGAGCCGTTGACCGCCCCGGCAGAGACGCCCCAGATGCTCGAGAAGCCGTAGAGCCCACGCTCCTGCAGCACGTCGAGCACGCCCGCCGTGAACATGCCGCGAAAGCCGCCGCCCTCCAGCACGAGCGCCGGCACGCTGGTCTTCTCGGTTGCCATGACGTCCCCTCTCCGCGCCCCTCTCGACGCGACTCGCAGGAAAAAGCGCCGGGGCCCCTGCGGGTCCCGGCGCGAAGCGTGCATGGTGGAGGTGCGGAGAATCGAACTCCGGTCCAAAGCGGACCCCTGACAGGTGTCTCCAGGCTCAGTTACCGGTTAGGTCTTAGACGCCGCGCACCCGGCAACCCGCGCTTGGCGTCCCAGTCGGTTCAATCTTTTCGAGTGGCATACCGACCACGTCCGCTCGAGCATCTCCCTGAAATGACGTCTCCACGGGAACGGGAGCGATCCCCACTTCGACGCGCCGCTATCTAATTAAGCGGCGAGAGCCAGCTGAGGCTCAAAAGAGTTGTTGTCGTCAATTCAATTTGACGGTACCCCTGTTTAACGTGGCGAGGAGACCACGGCCTGCTGCCCATCTCAGACCCACCCTGTCGAAACCAGTCACCCCCACGGATGGAATGGGAAGACTGCCACCATGCGGCTGTCAACGTACGGGCCGCTCGCGCGACCGCAGGGGTATTCTACCCGTTTTGCCCCCGACCGTGACAGACACCCACGCCCCATGGGACGGATGCCTCCGGGGCATCCGTCCCACCTTGGGGCTAGAGCGAGCTCATGACGCGCAGGAGCTTGGAGGCGTAGGACTTGTCGGTGGCCCACTTTCCGTTGCCGAGGTTCTCGACGAGCGGGGCGCTTCCGCGGCTCACGAGCGAGAAGCGCGGGTCGACGCATGGGTTGTTGAGCGCGTCGGTCGAGGCGTACGCCTTCAGGTGCTGCGCCTGGGCGCGCAGGCCGATGCGCACCGAGTCGGTGCCGTTGCCGCTGAAATCCGCGCCCTGGGCGCCGCCATCCGTGGCGCCGATACCGCCGAAGTTGCACTGCTCGGGCTTGATGCGGCCGCCAAAGCGCAGGTTGCCAGTCTCGATGCAGACCTGGGCAAAGAGCACCTCAGCGCGCACGCCCTCGCCCGCAGCCTCCTCGCAGAGGATGCGGCAGAAGTCGTCGATCGTCGGGGCGCCGTACTGGGCGTAGACGTCGGAAGGATAGCTCGCCCCGACGCCGCGGTAGTACGCGGCCATGGTGCTCGCGGAGACGACGGAGGCGCCCATGATCGGGGTGCGCGTGGTGAGGCCGTTGTAGGGGTCGTCCTCGCCGCCGGACACGCCGACGGGGTTGAGGGAGTACCAGGCAATGCCCTCGTCATGCCAGCCCGCCTTGACGAGCATGTCGCGCTCCGCGGAATCGGTGGTGAAGTTGTGGGAGCCGGCGATGGCGTTGGGGTTGTACTGGCGCAGGACGGCGATCTCGCGGTTGTCGTCCGAGTACCAGCCAATCCCCTCGTACTTCCAGCCCGCGAGCACGAGCATCTCGCGCTCGCTCACGCTGGTGGTGTAGTGGTGGTCGCCGGCGTTGGGGTTGTAGAGGCGGTACACCGGCGTGTCGGAGCGGCCCGGGGCGACCCAGCCCACGCCCTCGTAGATCCAGCCCACGCTCTTGAGGCTGTCACGCTCGGCGGCGTTGGAGGTGTAGAAGTGCTCGCCGGAGTTGGGGTTGTAGAGGCGATGCATGTCACGGCTGGCCGAGGGGTCCTCGACGGTCTCGAGATAGTTGACGATGCCCTTTGCGTCGGCCACGCCGAGCTGCTGCAGCTTGGAGTCGTCGCTCAGGTACTTGTTGAAGTCGCTCACGTTGTCGAGGAAGGCGTGCTCGACGATGATGGCGGGCAGGTTGTAGTTGCGCGCGTAGCGGATGACGCCGTAGTAGTCGCCGTCGTCGCCGTTGGGGTAGCTGTAGTCGGGGTCGTTGTTGATCACCCGGATCTTCACGCCGCGGTTGTAGAGGCCGAGGCTCGTGAGCTGCTCGATGATGCGCTGAGCGAGCGCCTCGCCGACCTCGTGCGTCGTGTTGTTGTACTCGGCGTCATAGGGGACGTAAATCTCGGCGCCATGGCCCTGGCCGTTGGAGCCGCCCACGGTGGAGTTGAGGTGCAGGCTCACGAACAGGTCCGCCCCCTGGGAGACGGCGCTCTTGACGCGATACTCGAGCTCGTTGCCCGTCACGGCGGCGCCCGGCTTGACGGTGTAGACAACCGAGACGTTCTGGTACTTCGCGAGCTCGGCCGCGCAGTACTGGGCGATCTTCCAGGTGCAGGACGCCTCCTGGGTCCCGTTCACGCCAACGGCGCCGGAGCTCACGGCCACGTGGCCCGGGTCGAGGGCCACGACGGTCTTGCCCGCCGCAGCGAGCTCGACGGAGCGGGAGCGGGCGTACGCGTCCTGATCGGCGTCGTCCTGGACGGGGACGGGCACGCCCGCGAGGGCGGCGCCCTCCTCGATGGTCTCGGAGAGCGTGAGCTCGCCGTCGCCGTCATCGGTGTAGACGCGCAGCTCGGGAGCCCCGTCATCGACGTTGCCCGCCAGGAGGGAGACGGCGGCGGTTGCCGTGAAGCTGCGGTAGGAGGCGTCGCAGTCCGTGAAGTCCACGGAGCAGGCGCCCTCGGCGGTCTCGAGGTCGAGGCGCGTGACCTCGTAGGTGCCCTCGTGCTCAGGGACAAACGAGAAGAGCGCGGAGCAGCCCGCGGAGGCGGACATCGCGCAGGAGAGCGTGTCGGCGGCGCCTGCGTTGGCGACGGTCAGCGTGGCGGCCACAAGGTCGGGAAGCCCCTTGAGCGCGACGACCACGCTCTGGGTCTCGCCGGCACGCTGCTCGGCATTGTCGATGTAGAGGAAGTCAAGCACGTCCGACGAGGTCAGCGACGTGGCCCCTTCGTCTGCCCACGCAAGCTGCGGTCGAAGCAGCGTGCAGCCGATGGCGGCCGCAGAGGCGGAGACGGCGGTGCGACGGGTGATGGAGCGGCTACGATTCATGTATGAACCTCCAGGCAAGGGACGCGTCGCGGGATTGCGAGACATCCGTTCGCACATTCCTGTGAAACGTTACGCTGTTTGGCCGCCCCTGCCTAGAGCCGTGGACAAATCAACAAAGAGCTTAAACAAGACGGGGGGCGACCCCCGCAGGAGCCGCCCCCGCAAACGCCGTCAGGCGAGACCGTCGGGTTACTCCTCGACGAGCTCGAACATGTCGGGGCCCACGCCGCAGACCTCGCAGACCAGGTCCTCGGGCAGCTCGGGCGTGTCGACGGTGACCTCCCAGCCGCAGACGGTGCAGCGGAACGTGTACTTCTTCTCCTCGGCCATACGGTGCTCCTTTCGTCGTGTGAGGGCGCCTCTCGCCCCGACCTAACTTATACCCTCAACGTAGGAAGAGGCCTTCGGCGGCGTCTTGCCCTTGAGGATCCCATGATAGTAGGCGTACGTCATGGGCGCCACGCCCGAGAGGTTTCCGGCGTCGGCGACCTCGCCCACGAAGACGAGGTGCGTGCCCACGTCCACGGTCTGAACGACCCGACACGCCACGAACGAGCAGACGTGCTCGGTGGGGTAGGGGTCGCCCGTGGCGGAGACGGCGCTCGCGATGCCGTCGAACTTGTCCTCCGTGGCGGAGGTCCTAAAGCCAAAGCGACCCACGAAGAGCATGTCGGCCGACTCGTCCACCACGGCGAGCGAGAAGTGCCCGGCGCGCTCGATGACGCCGCAGGTGAAGTTCTCCTTGTTCACGGTGACCGAGACCTGAAGCGGCGCGGAGGTCACCTGGAGCCCGGTGTTGACGATGCACGCCCCCGGGCGCTCGCCGTCATCCGCGGACACCACGTAGAGTCCCGACGAGAACTTGTACAGCGCGCTAGCGTCCATGTCTTCTCCTCTCCTGTGGGCAGCGTGGAAAAGGGCCTCCCCTCTCCGCGCTCGTTACCGGTTGAGCTCCTTCAGGGCGCGGGCGATCTCGCGGTCGGAGTCTCGACGCGCCATGTCGGCTCGCTTGTCGTAGAGCTTCTTGCCTCGCGCGAGCCCGATTGCGAGCTTGACGCGGTTGTGCTCGTCAAAGTAGATCTCCAGGGGGACGAGGGCGAGGCCTCGCTGGCGAAGCTTTGCGTCGAGGTAGTCGATCTGGCGACGGTGCAGCAGCAGCCTGCGCTTGCGGTCCGGGTCGACGTTCCAGACGCCGCCGTTTGAGTACGGGTGGATGTGGACGCCGTGCAGCCACGCCTCGCGCCCGCGGATGAGGCAGAAGGCGTCGGTCAGCTGGCAGGCGCGCTCGCGAAGGCTCTTGACCTCGGTGCCCGTGAGCTCGATGCCCGCCTCGAAGGTCTCGTCGATGAAGTACTCATGGTGGGCGGAGCGGTTCTTCGCGATGGTTCGCTTGCCCGGCTTCGCCTGCTTCGCGGCGGCCGCGGCCGCCTGACGCACGACCTTACTCTTTGCCATGGGCCGCCTCCTCGTCCGTCTCGTGGATGAGCTCGAGGAGGGCCTTGGCCGCCGGCTCCCCCACGAGGTCGCGGGCCCTCAGCGCGAGGTTCGCGGCCACGTCGCGGGCCCCCTGCTCCGCGGCGTCTCCCGCGCACATGAGCAGGCAGACCGCGATCTCGGCGTTGGCGCCGTCGGGAAGCCCCTCCTCGGCGAGAAGGGCGCGCATCTCGGCGTCGTCCAGAAGGTCCGGGTCGCGATCGGTCCCGGCGGCCTGGTCGAGGGCCGCCTCGAGCGTGCCGTCCGAGACCCCCAGGGCCCGGGCCGCGCGCAGGGCGGCGGCTGCGGGGCGCGGCTTTTCGGTCGAGGCGAACCAGCCGGCGAAGTTGACGAACGCGCGAACGAGGTGGCGCGCGTCGCTCGCGCGCTCGAAGACGCCATAGGTCAGGGCAAGGTACTCCTGGACGTCCCCCGCCACGCGGAAGAGGTCCGCAAGGTTGAGGCGATAGCTGCAGTCCATGGGGTTCCAGCGGACGGCGCGCTTGAGCGCCTCCATGGCATCGTCGTAGTCGCCGGCCTGGACGCAGGCGAGGGCGAGGTCGTTGTAGAGGCGGTCGAGCGGCTCGCCCACGTCACGCAGCTCGCGCGGGTCCTTCTCGACGCGCCGATACGCGAGGCGCTCGAAGATCGTGGGAAAGCTGAACCACTGGACCTCGTCGGTCGTGGGGCAGTTTCTGTCCACGTACTCCTCGGCGTCCTCGGCGAGGCGGGAGAGCACCTCCCGGGCGCGCTCGGGCTGACCTTGGAGCATGAGGCCCTCGGCAAGCTCGAGGTCGTCAGTCATCGTAGTCTGGCTCATCTATCCTCCCGGCGGCCTTCGCCGCGCACATTCCCTAAAGCGTTAGTCTTCCCCATTATCGCGCGGGCGAGTCAGCTCGGCGAGCGTCGCCCCGCGGGCGGCCGTCCCGGGCAAGCGAGAAGTCGATGCGGCCACGCGCGGGGTCGGCCCCCGTGACCTCCACCGCCACCCGGCGCCCGAGGCCCCAGACCTCCCCCGACTCCTCTCCGGTCAGCGTCATCCGTGCCTCGTCGTAGGCAAACCACTCGTCTCCTAGAGAGCGCACGGGGACGAGCCCCTCCGCGCAGGTGTCGTCCAGCGTCACGAAGACGCCGTAGCTCGCGCACCCCGAGATCACGCCCGAGAAGCGCTCGCCCAGAAACCCCGAGAACAGCTCCGCCATCTTGACGCGCTGCGAGGCCCGCCCCGCAGCGTCTGCCGCCCGCTCCTGCTCTGAGCAGGTCCGGCACAGCTGGGGCAGCGCGGCCGCCTGGGCGCGCATCGCGCGTCCCCCGACCTGCCCGTGCAGAAGCGCCTTGAGCGCACGATGGACGAGCACGTCCGGATAGCGCCTGATCGGCGAGGTGAAGTGACAGTAGGCCGGGGCGCCGAGCGCGTAGTGACCCTCGTTGACGGGCAGGTAGACCGCACGCCGCTGGGCGCGGAGCAAAAGCGCGCTCGCCACGTACTCCGTCGACGTGCCCCGCGAGCGCTCAAGGACCGCCTGCAGGGCGAAGGGGTCGCCCGCGAGCAGCCCCGCGGCGGTGGCGCCGTCGAGCAGGCCGAGCTCTCGCAGCGGCTGCGCGCAGGCCCTGAGGTCGTCGGCGACGGGGGCCTCGTGCACGCGGTAGGCGGCCGGGGCCTCCACGTCGGCAAGCCGCTTGGCCACGCACTCGTTGGCGAGCAGCATCGCCTCCTCGATGAGGCCCGTCGCCCGCGTACGACGTCTCACGGAGACGCCCGTCGGCCGCCCGTCCTCGCCGAGCGTCACCTTGGCCTCCACGGTCTCGAAGTCAACGGCCCCCCGCTCGCGCCGCACGCGCTCCCGCAGGGCGCGCACCTCGTCGAGGATCTCGAGCAGGGCCGAAACCTCGTGGGAGCGCCGCTGCGCGCAGGGCAGTCCCTCGCCACCCATGCGACCTTCGAGCAGGGCGTCCACGGCGTCATAGCTCAGCCGGGCGGCGGAGCGTATGGCGGAGGGGCGCATGTGGGCCCCGACGAGGTTCCCGCGCGCGTCCAGGCGCATGATGACGCTCATGGCGAGGCGGTCCTCGCCGGGACGCAGGGAGCACACGTCGTTGGAGAGCCGTTCGGGGAGCATGGGAATGACGCGGTCGACGAGATAGGCGGAGCACGTCCTGCGCTTCGCCTCGTTGTCGATCGGGGTGTCGGCGGCAACGTAGTGGGTGACGTCGGCGATGTGGACCCCGAGCTCGTAGCCCCCGTCCTCGAGTCTTTGGGCGCTCACGGCGTCGTCAAAGTCGCGCGCGTCGACGGGGTCGATGGTCACGCAGAGAACGTCGCGCAGGTCGCGCCGGGCGGGGTCAGCGGCCAGGGCGTCGGCGACGTTTGCCTCGATCTTCTCGGCCTGCTCGAGCACGGCGCGGGAGAACTCGCCCGCCAGCCCATACGAGGCGACGACCGCCTCGACGTTGAGGTCGAGCTCTTCGGGCGTGCCGACGCGACGCTCGATGGTGACGACCGCCGAGCTCCTTCGCGTGGGGTACTCCGCGACGCGCGCGAGCACGACGTCGCCCTCGCGGACGCCCAGGCGCCCGACGCACGGGTCCTCGGGCACCACGAAGAAGTCGTGGCCGAGACGAGTGTCGAGCGGCGTCACGACCCCCAGCGGCCCCGCCTGGGCAAACGTTCCCAGCAACGTGGTCACCGAGCGGGAGATGACGGAGCGGACGACGGCCCGGGCCTGTCTTCCGCGCTGCTCCACGAGCGCGACCTCGACCTCGTCTCCGTTCATGGCCTCGCGCTGGCCGCCTCGGGCAAGCTCGAACTCCCCCTCGGGGGTCTCCACGTGGGCCGCCCCCGGACGTGAGACCACGAGCGTCCCGATGAGCGTCCGAGCGCGGCTGCGGGGCCCGCCCGACCTGCCGCGCCTCCGGTTGCCATGGTGCGGACGTCCCCTCCCCATGCGCGTCTCCTCTCGCGTTGACTTCCTCGATGGTACCCCACGGGCGCGACAGAAAAAGCCCGACCCCGCAAGGCGGGGTCGGGCGACGTCACCGTGCTCTGAGGCTCGACGTGCCTCTCGCTACACCTTGAGGTAGCGCCTCATGGCGATGGCGGAGCCAAACAGGCCAATGATCACGCCGATGACCAGCAGGCCGGCGAAGCAGATGTAGAGCGTCGTCGCCGGGATCTCGAACGCAAGGAACGAGAGGTTCTGCTGGAGCTCCGGAAGGAGCGTGTTGGCGCCCACGGCGAGCGCGGCGATGGCGAGAAGAGCGCCGATAATCGCCTCGACCGTTCCCTCCATGATGAAGGGCCCGCGGATGAAGCCGTTGGACGCGCCGACGAGACGCATGATGCCGATCTCGCGACGGCGCGCGGTGATCGCCAGGCGAATCGTGTTGTTGATGAACACGAAGGCGACGAAGGTCAGCAGGATGACGAGCGCGACCGCGGCGATGCGGATGTAGCTCGCCAGGCTCAGGAGGCGCTCGACGGTCCCCTGCCCGTATTGGACGTCACCGGCGGGATTGGAGGAGTCGTCGCAGATCTCCGCGAAGGCGGGGTCGTCCATGATGCGCTGGGCAGTGGACTCGACCTCCTGCGCATCGAGCACGCGCACGACGAGCGAGGCCGGAAGGGGGTTCTCGCCGTCGAGGGCGGTCACGGCGTCCGCGGCGTTACGGTTGGACATCGAGGTGCGGAACTCCTCGAGCGCCTGGTCCTTGGTCTTGTAGGTCACGTACTCGACGTTGTCCCAGCTCTCGATCTCGGCCTGGTAGCTCTCGACGTCCGCCTGGTCGGCGTCGTCAGAGAGGAAGGCCTGGATGGTCACCTGGTCCTCGACGCCGCCGATCATGCTGTTGAGCATGGCGGAGCCCAGGACAAAGAGGCCGATGATGAACAGGGACAGGAAGATGGTGACCACGGCGCCGAGCACCGTCGTCCAGTTGCGGCGGAAGTGGTGGCCGCACTCACGAAGAGAGTAGCCGATGTTAGAGGGCGCCATAGTAACCGTAGCCTCCCCTCTCCTGGTCGCGGACCACGTGTCCGGCCTCGAGCGCGATGACGCGCCTGCGCATGGAGTCGACCATCTCGCGGTCGTGCGTCGCCATGATGACCGTGGTTCCGGCTCGGTTGATTCGGTCGAGCAGCTTCATGATGCCGAGCGAAATGGCGGGGTCGAGGTTGCCCGTCGGCTCGTCGCAGACGAGCAGCGGGGGACGGTTGACCATCGCGCGGGCAACGGAGACGCGCTGCTGCTCGCCGCCGGAGAGCTGGTCGGGGAAGTGCTTCATGCGCTCGCCGAGGCCCACGAGGCGAAGCACCTCGGGGACCTGCGCCCTGATGACGGACTTCGGCTTGCCGATGCACTCGAGGGCAAAGGCCACGTTCTCGTAGACCGTCTTGTCGGGGAGCAGCTTGAAGTCCTGATACACCGTGCCGATCTGGCGACGCAGATACGGGACCTTGCGGTTGCGCATCTTGGTCAGGTCCTGACCGGCAACGATCACCTGGCCGGAGCTGGCACGCAGCTCGCGCGTGATGAGGCGCAGCAGAGACGACTTGCCAGAGCCGGAGTGGCCGACGACAAAGACGAACTCGCCGGGATAGATGTCGAGGCTGACGTCGTCGAGGGCGGGCTTGTTGGGCTGGGCCGGGTAGATGAGTGTGACGTTTTTGAACGACACGGTCGGGGTGCCGGTGCGCGAGACCTCAGGGGCCTCCTCGCCCGCAAGCGGGGCGAAGACGCTCGTGAAGCCGGGCTGCTCGGCAGAATCGGCAGGTTCGCTGGCGGTGACGGCGTGAACCTCCTCGAGGACGTCCTCCTGAGACGGCTCGGGCGCCACGGGCGCCGCGGGGACCTCAGGGGCCGCGGGGGCCTCAGACGTCTCGGGAACGGTCTCGACGATGTCGGACGACTCGTCTACCTCCTGCGGAGCCACGCCAGAGACGACGTCAAGCTGCTCGTCGACCTCCGACCCCTGTCGCTCAGTGCTGCGAAAGTGACTGGCCACAGACGCTCCTTTTCTTGTGCTCAAGATGGGCAGATACGTGCCACAGTCTAGCAAAACCCCAGCATCGCTCCCCCGGTGGAGGGGTTTGGCTCATCTTTTTGCAGAAGCTCCCCATACGAGACGGGTGAGAGGCCCTGGCGCGCGGCGCCTCATCCGATGCGGCGGAACCCCTCGCCGAACACCTCGTGAACCTCCGAGATGACCACGATCGCCTCGGGGTCCACCTCGGCGACGATCTGCTTGAGCCGCATGCTCTCCGACCTGCCGAGCACGCACATGAGCACCGGACGGCTGTTGCCGCTCCAGACGCCGCGGGCCTGCAGCTCGGTGCACCCCCTGTTGAGCGTGTAGAGGATCTCGTTGGCTATGCGCTCGTGCTCGGTCGAGATGATGTAGGCGGCCCTCGCCGAGCGGGGGCCGTCGACCACGGCATCGATCACCTTACCGCAGATGAACATCGCCACCGCGGCATAGAGCGCCTGCTCGACCGAGAAGACCGTGGCGGAGAACGCGATGATGACGCCGTCGACGATGATGACGGCAGTGCCCACGGGCATGCCCGCCCTTTTCGCCAGAATCTGCGAGACGATGTCGGTGCCCCCCGTGTTGCCGCCCGTTCTAAAGACCAGGCCGAGCCCCACGCCGGTGATCACGCCGCCCCAGAGGGCGCACAGCAGAAGGTCGCTTTCTCCCCCGAGCACCGGAACGACGGGGGCGAGCAAGTCCGTGAGCAGGCCGCAGGCGATGATTCCGCCGATGGTTCGCACGATGTAGCCGCGGTCTCCCGACCGCACCACCAAGGCGAGAAGAACCGCGTTCATCACGATGGTCTGCAGGCCGACGGGAAGATAGAACCCCATTTTGTCCGCGATCGCATAGAAGACCGTGGCCAAGCCGGTCACGCCTCCCGCGGCCAGACCGTTGGGAATCTCGAACATGTCGACGCCGATGGCAAAGATGAGCGACCCGGCGACGATCAGAAAGGCGTCATGAACGATCGTCCGCCAAGGGATGGAGCTCACGATGCCTGCCCCTCGTCCTCGCCGACCGACCAGCGATGATACCCGACGACGAACTGGTCGAGGTCGCCGTCTTTGAGCACGGCGTCGACGTTGCTGGTCTCCACCCCGGTGCGAAGGTCCTTGACGAGCTGATAGGGGTACAGGACATAGCTCCTGATCTGGTTGCCAAAGCCGATGTCTCGCTTGGGCCCGCGCAGCTCGTCGAGCTCCTCGGCGCGACGGGCGAGCTCCATCTCGTAGAGCCGGCTTCTGAGGACGCTCATGGCGAACGCCTTGTTCTGAAGCTGGCTGCGCTCGTTTTGGCAGGTCACGACTATTCCAGTGGGCAGGTGGGTGATGCGAACCGCGGAATCGGTGGTGTTGACGCCCTGGCCGCCGTGGCCGGACGCGTGGTAGACGTCGATGCGAAGGTCGTTGGGGTCGATCTCGACCTCCACGTCGTCGGGCAGGACCGGAAGCACCTCGACACCGGCGAACGTGGTCTGGCGGCGCTTCTTGGCGTCGGTGGGCGAGATGCGCACCAGGCGGTGGACGCCCTGCTCGGCGCGAAGCATGCCGTAGGCGTTGTGCCCGCTCACGGTGAACGTGGCGCGGTTAAGCCCGATCGCCTCCCCCGGCTCGGCGTCGTTGACGGTCACCTTCCAGCCGCGACGCTCGCAGTAGCGCTGGTACATGCGGAACAGCATCTCGCACCAGTCCTGGGCCTCGAGTCCGCCCTGTCCCGGGGTCACGGTGACGATGGCGTCGCCGTGGTCCAGGTCGTCCGTGAACCAGCTCGAGAGCTCGAGCTCGGAGAGATCGTGCTCCAGGCCCTCGAGCAGCGTCCCCGCCTCAGAGAGCAGGTCGTCGTCCCCGGTCTCCTCGCCAAGCTCGTACGCGGCCCGGGCGTCATCGAGCTTGGCGCGCGCTCGCGCCAAGCCCTCGACGTCGTCGCGGGCCGCCGCGAGTCGCGCCATGGTCTCGCGGGCGGCGTCGGCATCGTTCCAGAAGTCCGGGTCGGCGCTTCTCTGCTCGAGCTCGGCCACGACGTGGCGCTTCTCCTCGAGGCGCAGGTAGCCCTCGACCTCGGTCAGGCGCGCGGCGAGGGCGTCGATGGACTGGGGCGAGACGTCCGCCATCTACAGGTTCCTGCCGTGGCAGTTCTTGAACTTCTTGCCGCTGCCGCAGGGGCACGGGTCGTTACGCCCGACCCCGACATAGGGGTCCGGGTCATCGGACTTGCGATACGTCAGCGGCTTTCCCGCTGCGGGCTGAGCGCCCTGCGGAGCTCCCGCGGGCGCCTGGGCCAGACGCGCGCCCTGGGTCCCGTCCGTCTCGGCGGGACCGGAGTAGCGGGCGCCGCGGAGCTGATCGGGAATCTCGTCGGCGGCAGACGCCTGCGGGACGGCGGGCTTCACGACGACCTCGAGGCGCAGAATCGTGCGCAGGAAGTCCTCGTACATGGTGGAGACGAGCTCGGAGAAGGCGGCGTACGCCTCGCCCTTGTACTCCACGAGGGGGTCGCGCTGGCCAAAGCCGCGCAGGCCGATGCCCGTCTTGAGATAGTCCATCTCCTGGAGGTAGGCCATCCAACGGGTGTCAATCACGCGGAGCATGACCTGCGCCGCGAGCGCCTGCATGGCCTCGTCGCCGAGATTCTCGGCCTTCTCGGAGAAGCACTTCTTGACGAAGTCGACGACCTGCTGGACGACCTCCTCCGGCTCGGGGTCCTCCTCCGGGTCCACCGTGGGCAGGTCCTTGCGCCCGGTGAGCTCGCCCAGCCACAGCGACAGGCCGCGGGCGTCCCACTGCTCGCCGCGGTCCTGCGGGGCAAAGCCGCGGACCTCGCGCTCGCACGTGTCGAGGGTGACCTCGTCGATGTGGGCCATGAGGTCCTTGCCGTCCAAGATCTTGTTGCGCTCCTCATAGATGACCTGGCGCTGGGTGTTCATCACGTTGTCGTAGTCGAGGACGTTCTTTCGCATGGCGAAGTTGATCTCCTCGATCTTGCGCTGGGCGCTCTCGACCGCCTTGGTCACCATCTTTGCCTGGATGGGCATGTCGTCCGGCATGTCGTACTTCTGCATCATCGCAGAGATGCGGTCCATGCGGTCCCCGCCAAACAGGCGCATGAGGTCGTCCTCGAGCGAGAGATAGAACTGGGTCTCGCCGGGGTCGCCCTGACGGCCCGAACGACCGCGGAGCTGGTTGTCGATGCGTCGGCTCTCGTGACGCTCGGTTCCGATGACGCAGAGGCCGCCAGCGGCGAGGACGATGCGCTTCTCGCCCTCGCACAGCTCCTTGGCACGCCTCTGCGCGTCGTCGCGCTGCTCCTGCGTCGCCTCCTCGGGATCGATGCCGTCTTCGCGCAGGTAGTCCATGGCGATAAGCTCGGGGTTACCGCCGAGCAGGATGTCCGTGCCTCGGCCAGCCATGTTGGTCGCGATGGTGACGGCGCCCTCACGGCCCGCCTGGGCGACGATCTGGGCCTCGCGCTCGTGGTGCTTTGCGTTGAGGACGCTGTGCTTGATCCCGCGCTTGTCGAGAATGCGGGAGAGACGCTCGGAGTTCTCGATCGAGACGGTGCCCACGAGGACCGGCTGGCCCTTGGCGTGGCGCTCGACGACGTCGTCGGCGACCGCCTTGAACTTGGCGTCGATGGTTCGGTAGACGAGGTCGTCGTGGTCGATGCGGGCGACCGGCTTGTTGGGCGGGATGACCTGCACGGGGATGTGGTAGACCTCGCGGAACTCAGCGTCCTCGGTCATGGCGGTACCCGTCATGCCGGAGAGCTTGTCGTACATGAGGAAGTAGTTCTGGAGCGTGATGGTGGCGAGCGTCTGGTTCTCCTCGCGGACGCTCACGCCCTCTTTCGCCTCGATCGCCTGGTGCAGGCCCTCGGAGTAGCGCCTGCCCTCCATGATGCGGCCGGTGAACTCGTCGACGATCTTCACCTCGCCGTCGATGACCACGTACTGCTGGTCGCGGTGGAACATGTACTCCGCCTTCAGCGCCTGCTGGAGGTGGTTGACGAGCTGGCCGGAGACGTCGGCGTAGATGTCCTCGATGCCGAGCGCGCGCTCGACCTTCTCGAGGCCCTCGTCCGTCGTGGCGATGGTGTGCTTGGCCTCGTCCATCGTGTAGTCGACCTCGGGGGTGAGGCCGCGGACGGCGCGGGCGAAGTCCTTGTAGGTGCTCGCGGACTTGGTACCGGCGCCGGAGATGATGAGCGGGGTGCGCGCCTCGTCGATCAAGATGGAGTCCGCCTCGTCGACGATTGCGTAGTGGTGCCCTCTCTGGACGCGCATGCTCGCCCTCGTGACCATGTTGTCGCGCAGGTAGTCAAAGCCAAACTCCGAGTTGGTGCCGTAGGTGATGTCGGCCTCGTAGGCAGGCTTCTTGAGCGGGAGGCGCATCCCGTTTTGGATGAGGCCGACGGACATGCCGAGATAGCGATAGATGCGGCCCATCCACTCGCTGTCTCGCTTGGCGAGGTAGTCGTTAACGGTGACGACGTGGACGCCCTTGCCGGGGATGGCATTGAGGTAGGCGGCGAGGGTACAGACGAGCGTCTTGCCCTCGCCCGTCTTCATCTCGGCGATGGTTCCGCGATGGAGGGCGATCGCGCCGATGATCTGAACGTCGAAGTGGCGCATGCCGGTCGTGCGCTTTGATGCCTCTCGAACGGCGGCGAAGGCCTCGGGGAGCAGGTCGTCAAGGGTCTCGCCCTGAGCGTAGCGCTCCCGGAAGGCCGCGGTGCAGCCTCGGAGCTCCTCTTCGCTCATGGCGACGAACGTAGGCTCGAGCTCGTTCACGCGAGCGGTGATGCGCTCGAACTCCTTCAGGTCCCTGTCCGAACCGATGGACAGAATCTTGGAGAGAAAGTTAGGCATGCGACTCCCCTGTAAGAAATCTCAGCGTGGCCCCAATGGCACACTCATGTTCACCACTTTACTCATAGCCACCGCTGCGAAAAGCCACGCTCCCGTCCTCTCACCAAAAGCGCACTCTAGCCCTCGGCACTCATGCACTTGCCTCCCCCTCCTCACCCGTCGGCTCATCCCGAGCGACCTGACGCAGGCGCCAGGAGGGAGACTTCCCGGTCGCCTGGGAAAGCCTTCGGGCATATCGACGGTACTGACGCCCCGCCTCGAGCTCCCTTCCGTCCGCCATCAGCGAGCTCACGAGCGCGATTGCCGCATCCTCTCGCAACCCGTCCGCCTCCAGCGCGTTTCCCGCAAGCCTCGCGGCCGTTCGGGCTCTCCCCAGGCGCATCGCGGCGTCCGACCCCGCGACCATCGCGTCGACGTAGAGGGACCGCAGCTCCTCGCGGCACTTCGCCACGAAGCCGGTGCAGTCGGCGGCGGGGCTATAGAGGTCGCCGACATAGAGTTGCTCGACCTGACGCGCGACCCGGACCACCGTCGCGTCGTCTTCGCCATCTATCACTTCTCTCGCAAAGTGCCTCAGCTCGTCCACGTCACAGGCCACGACGGAAGGATCAATCGATATCGACCTCGTCGACCTCCCGAGAACGAATGGGTCGAGGGACGGGTCGATCTCCGCCACCGCGGCCCGAAGCACGCTCGTGGCCTGATAGACCCGATTTGCGCCCAGCACGTAGTCGCTCTCCGGCCAGATCTGCCCGGAGATCTGGCTCCTACGGGCGCTGTGCCCATGGCGAAGGAGCAGGTACGTGAGCATCGATTTTGCATTCCTGTGATCGATCTTCTCGTCGACAATTCGGACGTCACGGACAAACAGCGAAAATCCCCCGAGCAAAGACACCTTGACCGGCGCTTCCGCGCGTACGAGCGGCGGCGCGTCCCGCAGGCCTGTTGCGGCCGCCACCGGCGGCATGCCGGCGCCGGCAAGCCTCTCCTCGCCCCGCGGACCACTGACCGCCTCGAGCGCATGTCTCCAGCTCAGCGGCAACGTCCGCCTGAACAGCTGCGAGAACGCTCCAAACCCTTCGCTCAGAACGCGCACGAGCCAGAGACAGTCGCGCGGGACGCGTCCGCCCAGCTCATCTTCCACGGCAGCCGGGCCATGCTCCGCGCTCATGGCCTCGTGCGCCAGAAGCCTGATCGCCCCGAGCTCATCACGGGCCGCTCCGGGAGCCTCGCGTCTCGAAACGTCGCCCAAAAGAAAGCGGGAGATGTCCCCGAGCAGCGAGGCAACTCTCGAGAGGTGGACGAGCCCCGCACGCCTGGCAATCGCAATGGCAAGCAGCGCCCTCACGTTCGCCCTGGCGCACGATGAGCCTCGAAGGTCAACGATGCATCCGGCGACAAGAGCGGCGACCTGGGGGAGGACGTCGCCCGCCCTCTCGGATCGCGCGGCAAGAGCGTCGAGGTTCGGGGCGCGGACGCTCGGCGACAGCATCGCCCTGACGGCCTCCAGGCAGCAGGCATACCCCTCCATTCCCCGAAACGAGGATGATTCAAGCATTCTCAGGGCCTGGGCGACCCGATCCCCGTCGTTGCCGCCGTCATCACACAGCAGCAGACGAGCAATCTCGTAATCAACGAGCAGAAGTGCGTCAGACATTGTCCTGACAGGGCCGCAGCACGGGTTGGCGACGAGGAGCCTCATTGCCGCACCGGCGGCGCCCTCTCGGAGCAGGTCGCAGGCCTCGCGATGAACCAGCAGGCTCCTGCCAAGCCCGGACCACGCGTCGTCGACAAACGCGACGAGCGCCGGCTTTGCCTGGAGGGCGCGACGGGCGTCGATGAGCATCAGCGCGTCTCGACGCTCCCCCGCCCTCACCTCGAGCGGACGGCCGCACGCCCCAAAGTCAACAAGCTCCTCCCCGATGACGGCCGAGACCGCCAGCGAAAGGGCGTGACAAAGGGTGCCTTGCCGGGGAGCCCCCTCCACCATGCCGAGCGCGGTGGAGACCACATTGACGCCGCCGGCGTCGATCAAGTGAGCGCCAAAACGAAGGGCATGGGCAAAGGCGGCGTCCTCGACGGGGAGTTCGAGGAGCTGAGCGGCGCGCTCGAAAGACCCGCGCTCGAGCAGAACCCTGACGCATGAGGACGCCACGTCAGGAAAGAGGGAGCAAGTCGGGGCGAGGCCGTGCAGCGATCGCGAGAGCGCGGCGGGGCTGCAGGTAGGCAACGTGCGAAACCGCCAATGAGGACCTTCGAGCTGAAAGTAGGGAACAAAGACGCGAATGCACTCCAGAATCTCCTCGGAAACGAAGTCGAGGGCGCATCGTAGGTCATCGATCGTACCCTCGCCGAGCAAGAACAGGCATAGCCTCAACCTGATCTCCTCATCAGACAGGGAGCGGCGAAGCGAGGTGGTGACAAGAGCCGAGAGGCGGTCACGATAGGCCTGAGGGACAGCGTCCGATCGCAAATCATCCTCAGAGATGTCTGCGAGACTAGAGACGAGATCGTGAATGCCAAGCGTAAGACGCCGCAGCTCATATAGAGAATCATCAGGACGCGCAAGAGCGACGGAACGGACGAGAAGATCTTGCGAGCGGACCGTCTGGCACTCAGGGAGAAGCTCAAGTATCTGAGACGCCTCAGGAGGGAGGGAGAAGGCGACGGATGCACCGGACTCCCACAGGCGTCGAAGAGCTCGGGCGAGACGCGGGGCAGAGCACTCGTCAGGAGCGGGGAGGTCGTCCAGCCCAACGACCACTGAGTCGGAAGCCTTCATGGCAGAATGGGCAACACGACGAATGACGCTGACGGCGGAGTCTATATCAAGTGCGCCGAGATCGTGACGAAAGATGCGAGCGCCAGCAGCGGCAGCGCCAGAGAGCAAATCTGAAATGACGGCGCGACTGCCAAGGCCCGGCTCTGCGCAAATCGCCACAAGACGCGAGTGCCCAAATGAGCCAAACGAAGAGAGCGCGGAGGAGCACAGGAGCTCCGGCACAAGATTGGCCATGCAGCATCAACACCCTTCCACCAAGAATCGAGACGACATACCGAAGATATCACTAATCAGCATTAGTTAACGTCTCATTTTGTTGTTTTTTATTGTTGGGTGTGTTGCTACTAGTAAGCGATTGGTATGTTGAGCGAAAGAGAACAGGAAGAAAACTGTCACTGCGGAACGCGAAGGGGGAGGGCCCCGGCGCGAGCCGGGGCCCTCCCCCATGC